>NZ_CAJPJE010000006.1:0-79168 GCF_905369875.1 Actinomyces sp. ICM47 | reverse complement strand
CCCTCGGGTCGATCACATGGGCTATCGGCGCGGTCGGCCAGGCGCGCATTCATGATCCGCATCTGCGACGTCGGCTCCCGGTCATCGGCGGCGCGCTGATGGCCATCGGCGCGATCCCCGTCGGAGCCATCCTGTTCCCCACGATACCGGTCTGGGTCGCCCTCATCGGCTGGCTCTTCGTCGGCCTCGGAGTCGGCCTCGTTCACGTGCCTCTGTCCGTTATGGCACTCGAGGTCACCCCCGAATCCAAGCACGGGCGCGTGGCCTCGTGGCTGCAGGTCGCAGACTCGGCGGGTCCGGCCCTCGAGCTCGCCCTCGTGTCCGTCGCCATGAGCGCGTGGGCCGCCACCGCCACGGTGGGCGGGGCGGCCTACGCTCCCTATTGGGTGATTGCAGTGGCCCTCGCAGGCCTCGCCGTGTTCGCCGTGAGGCGGCTCCGGCCGACCGAGTGAGGGCCGCTCTCAGTCGTTGTAGCGACGCTTGCCGAAGTGGCGGCGTCCGCCCTCGCGGCCTCCGTCGCGCTCCCAGCCGTCGCGGGTACCCTCGCGGTCGCGGCGCGCACGCTTGATGTCCTTCTCCCAGCGCTCGGTGCGAATGCTGCGGCGCGGACGTGAACCGTCGCCCTTCTCGAAACGGTGCGGACGCTTCTCGTCGCGCTCACCGGAACGGGCCTCACGGTCACCGTAGCGTCCGTCGCGTTCCCCGCCGAAGCCACCACGGCCTCGGGAATCACAGTCGAAGTCGCGGCGCTCGCGACGCTCAAAGCCGTCACGCTCGCCACGAGCGCCCGGCCCCTCGTCCACGCGGATGCGCAGCTGACGGCCGGAAACGTAGCCCTTGGAGATGCGGGAGAGCTGCTCGCCGGACAGGTCCGCCGTGATGTCCACGAGAGAGAAGGTCGGATAGATCTCGATATTGCCAATGTCGCGACCGTCGATACCGCCCTCACCAGCGATCGCACCGACGATGGAGCCGGGCTTGACGCGGTCCTTCTTACCCACCTCGATGCGGTAGCGCGTGCCCGAGCCGGGGGCAGGACGGCCACCGCCACGACGACGAGCGCCATTTGCGCCGCCCTTGAGCGGGCGGTCCTTGTCGCGGCCCGCCTCGAAGGAAGCACCCACGAACTCACCGGACTCGTCCAGGCGTTCCTCGCGGCGGATCTTGCCGTTTCCGCGACGATCCTTCTCACGGCGCGGGGCCGGTCCCTCGTCGCCGACGGCCGTAGCCATGAGGGCTGCGGCAATGTCTTCAACGGAAGACTCCTCACCCATGTCAGCCAGCAGGCCCTTATACATGTCAAGGCGACCGCGCTCAATGCGGGCGGCCAAACCCTCGAGCAGGCGGCGGGCACGGAACTCGGAGACAGCTGCGGGCGACGGAATATCGACCTCTTCCATCTCGGTTCCCGTCAGCTTTTCGATGCGGCGCAGCCGACCATGCTCACGCGGGGTAAAGAAGGTCAGCGCGCGGCCCTCGCGACCCGCGCGACCGGTGCGGCCGATGCGGTGCACGTAGGCCTCGGGTTCACGCGGAACATCGAAGTTAACGACCAGGGAGATGCGCTCGACGTCGAGGCCGCGCGCAGCCACGTCGGTGGCGACCAGCACGTCGAGGGAGCCGTTCTTCAGGCGCTCAACCATGCGCTCACGCTCGGTCTGGGCGACATCACCGGAGATGCCGGCGGCGCGGAACCCGCGGCCCGACAGCTCGAGGGAGACCTCTTCGACGTCGGCGCGCGTGCGCACGAAGACGATAGCGGCGTCGGCTTCTTCCTGTCCCTTGGCGATGTGCTGGGCGCGGGTTGCGAGCACGCGGGACAGAGCACCGATCTTGTGCTTGTAGGGCACAACGGCGTAGGTCTGGTGGATCGTATCGACCGTGGAAGACTCGGTGGAGACCGCGACCTTGACAGGGTCCTTCAGGTGCTCACGCGCCACCTTTTCGATGGCGGCGGGCATCGTAGCGCTGAACAGCGCGGTCAGGCGATCATCGGGGGCGCTCGATGCAATCGTCTCGACGTCCTCAGCAAAGCCCATGCGCAGCATCTCGTCGGCTTCGTCGAGCACGAGCATCCGCACGTTCGACAGGTCCAGCGCGCCCTTCTCGATGAGGTCGATGACGCGACCCGGGGTGCCGACGACGACCTGGGCACCGCGCTTGAGCGCGCCGATCTGCGGGCCGTACGGTGAGCCTCCGTACACGGGGACAACATCGAGGCGGGCCGTGCGCGCCGCAAAGTCTTCAATCGCCTGGGCGCTCTGCATGGCAAGCTCGCGGGTGGGTGCCAGGACGAGGGCCTGCACGTCGCGCTCATCCGCGTCGACGATGGCGAGCAGCGGCAGACCGAAGGCTGCGGTCTTGCCGGTGCCCGTCTGGGCGATGCCAACGACGTCACGCAGCTCCAGCAGCGGAGGGATGGCAGCTGCCTGAATCGGGGTGGGGACGCGGAAGCCCATGTCGGTGACGGCCTCGAGGATCTCCTCGGGCAGGCCGAGGCTCGCGAAAGTCACGGTGTCGTCGTCCGCGTCGTCAGTGTCCTCGGCATCGTCGAGGTCGGTGTCTTCGTCCGCGATGTCGTCGACGAGGCCGTGGTCCTCGTCCGCATCGATGATGTCGTCGCGCTCGTCTTGTTCGTCGCGGTCCATGTAGTCCTCAGAGGGCATAGTGATTCCTTGCCTGTTGCATGTGGGATAGCAAAACCATCGGGGCGGGCCATCTCGGCTCCTCAGCGCGGCCTCACCCATAACAACAAAACCCGCATCCCGCGGGGCACCATAACAAGGGGCTGCGCCTCATCGCTCCCACCAGCATAGCGTGCACTTCCTCAGAAAAGGTGCCCGTGGTCGGCGAATTCACTGTTCGACGCCGCTGGTGAGCGCCGCTTCACACTCTCTCATCGAGGTGCAGGCGCGCCACGAACGAGGCAATGGTGACGTGGCGATTATCTTCCGCCCGCAGCGGGGCGACGACGAGACGGTCAACCTCGTCGCGGCACATGGCGTGCACATCGTCCATGACCGCCCGTTTGCGGCGGGACGCCACCCAGGAACACAGTGCTCGATTCATGCCCGCGCACAGGAGGCTCACCGCGAGGCCGCAAACGAGAATCACCGTGGGTATAGGGATCGGGCCGATGGCGGGGACGTCGGCATCGATGAGCACGGCACGCCCCAGGTGAACAAGACCGATCCACGCAGCGCCCACGAGGCTGACCATCCACGCAATAAGCTGGAAGCCGCCGAGGATGCGGGAGAGACTCGGCGCGCTCGCGCTCACGCGCAGGTTGTTCGCCACCTCGTGGTGCGCCGCTGCGGGCACCGCGGCTGCGCCAGACAGGGCGCGCTCGACGAGCAGTCGGCGCCAGCGCTCGGGGCGCCCCTGCGAGCGTACGGCCACCTCGCGACGTACGGCGTTCACGAAGGCCGCTTCGTCAGAGGCGGATCGCGTCGGCAGCGTTGGAGTCGTCGCGCTCTCCTGGCGTTCCTCCTCCCCCAGGTGCAGACGCCGCAGAGGATCAACCCCCAGACATGCGAGCCAACGCAGCGGCAGCCAGCCACCCGTGCGCGTGCCGGCACGCCGGGTCGAAGCGGCCATGGCCTCGGCGATAATGGGGGCTCCGACGAGATCGGCGGCCACCCTCGCCAGATCACTTGCCATTCCCTCGGTTTCAACGCCACGAATCGTGCTCTCGACGCCCACCGCGTCGCGCATAAGCCGAGCTGCCTGGCTCAGGGCGGCCCGCGCCCGGGCGGCCTGATGCGAGACGCGGGCCGCCTCATCTGCCAGATGGGAGGCCAGCTCAGCCACTCCCTCCCCCGTCGTCGCGCTGACTGGGACAACGCGAGCGCCCGTCAGACCACGCTCATCCAGGATGCGGCGCAGGTCGGACACGATGGAGGTTCTCTCAGCCACGCCGAGCGTGTCGATGTGGGTCAAGGCAACCGTCACGGAGGCATGCGAGGTGCGCAAGCGTTCCAGCCACTCATCGTGCAGGCGCGCATCCGCGTACTTCTGCGGGTTAACAACGACGACAAGGGCGTCCACACGCGTGGCCAGACGCCCGGCCACCTGCGCGTGTGAAGCCTCGACCGAGTCGATGTCGGGCAGGTCAATAATCGCGGTGTCACCCGGTAAGTCACCGGGCGCGCAAACGCGGGTTCGCACGCCCAACCAACCAAGCAATTCCTTCGGCTCGCGGCCCGCGGGCAGGACGGCACATGCCTCGTTCGTCGTGGGCCGCAAGACACCGGCACACACGACCTCTCCCCCGGCAAGAGCGTTTACGAGGGAAGATTTCCCGGCACCCGTACCGCCGAGCATACCGATGACACACCAGGTCGGGTCGATCTCGGCCCGATCCGACGTCACATCGATGAGTTCCCGAATGCGCTCCAGTATCTGCGGCTCAATATCAGAGGCTGCGAGCGTCGCGATCTGGTCCAGCTCCGCGGCAGCCGCGGCAACCGGCGTTGCTGCGCGCTTCATACCAGCGCCTCCCGCGCGGTGGCGAGAGCAGACTCAAGCGCGTCAATCCGCTCGTGCTCCCGCGAGTTGTCGAGCCGCGTCGCAACGGGCGCGACAACCTCTGCCAGCGAGTCGGCAGCCAGTCGTTCGAGCGCCTCGCGCGCCTGCGTGGCCAGGGCACGCACCGTACGCTCGCCGAAATAGGATTCGAGGATCGTCTGCGACAGCGCAGCAGAGGCACCGGCGACGCCAACCTCGACCCCGGTCACCCCGCCCGTCATCGCGAAAACGCTAACCATGAGCGAGAGCGTCACAACGTTGATGCCACCCGCCAGCAGCCGACCGCTCACGCGTGAAGACTGAGCCTGGCCCCGAACGATGTCCGTTACCTCGCTGGTCCATTCCTGCGCGGTGTGGCGGGCACGCTCGCCAGCCCCGTCCACGTCCAGCATCGGCTCCAGTCCATCGGCCTCTCCCACCGACGCAGCCAGGCGCAGGGCGTCGTTCCACGCGCGGTGATAGGAGTCCCCAAGACGCTGAGCCACACCACCCGTCAGGTCGCGACGCACCTGTTCCTCCGGGGCTGCCATGCCTCGCACGGCGCCCACGATGCGTTGGCGCACCGACACCACAACGCGGGAAAAGGTTCGCGTCATGTCCCAGGACCCCAGCACCTCGGCGATGCGCGCGCTCACCTCACCGCGCAGGACATCGTCGCTCGAGGACGAGGCAACCTCGTGGGCCCTCGAGACGACCGTCGCCTCAAGCTCCTCGCGCGCGAAGTCCACTGCACGGCAGCTACCAAGAGATGCTTCCAGAGCACGATCAGACTCCTCGAAGGACGCGGCGACAGCACCGGTGAGGGCACGACGCACAATCACCGCACGCTCCTGCGCATCGTGCCCGATTCCCTCCAAGAAAGAACCGACCGGGTAAATAGCGTCAATGGGTAGGCGGCCATCGGTCAGCGACTGCTCAGTAATGACGATGATCGGGACCTCGCCCAGGCCTCGTCGCTGCACGAGCGAGGCAAGATCCGCGCGGATCTCAGCCTCAGCGCCCGGGGGGACGCGGTTGAGGACGATGGAGACGCGCAAGCCGCGCGCGGCTGCCTCCTCCAGGTGCGTCCAGGCGACCGCGTCGGCGTAGCGTGCGGCACTCGTCACGAAAATCCAGAGATCCGCGCCATCAAGCAACTCTGACGCGAGCCGTCGATTGCCTTCCTCAACCGAGTCAATGTCGGGTGCGTCGAGGATGCCCATGCTCGGCCACATCAAGTCGTCTACCGTGATCGTCACGGCATCCAGGCTCGTGCCCTCCCCACCCTCATGTTTGGCCAGGCGCGGCAGCACGCGATCCGACATGAACCACGAGCGGGCCTGAGGCGCACACACGAGAACCGGCCGCCGCGTCGTCGGACGAACAGCGCCCGCCCGACTCACCGTACGATCAAGCAAAGAGTTGACGAGCGTTGACTTACCCGCCCCCGTCGAGCCGCCAACCACCACGAGGAGCGGCGCATCGGCTTCCTCTAGACGAGGCAGCACAACGTCCTGCAGTCGGCGCAGCGCCCTCTCAGCGTCCGCGCGAGCACCCGAGGGCATCGCACTGAGCGCCTGCTCAAGTGCACCCGCCAGGCCGCGGGCTGCTTCAACCGCAGAGGCCGACACTCAGGGCATCACTCTCTCGACCGAAGGGGCTGCGTCCGCCTCAGGCATAACCCAGGTGGCGGCGTCGGCGTCCACCTGCTCACCCGTGCGAATGTCCTTGACCGTGTCGGCTCCATCCTCGCCCGGGAACCAGACGAAGGGGATACCACGCTTGTCGGCGAACTTGATCTGCTTACCGAACTTGGCCGCGCTTGGTGCGACGTCCGTCGAAATACCACGCGAGCGCAGGATGGCCGCGATCTCCTCGGAGCGCTCGCGACGCTCCTCGTTCGTGACGGCAACGACGACGGCCGTGGGGACCTTGCGCGAGGCGCGCGCCAACGGCGCGGAAATCATGCGGGAGACCAGTCGCGAGACACCGATGGACAGACCCACGCCCGGGTAGGTGCGCTTGCCGTCCTTCGCCAGGGAGTCATAGCGCCCGCCCGAACAGATCGACCCCAGGTCCTCATGCCCCTCAATCTCCGACTCGTACACGCTGCCCGTGTAGTAATCCAGGCCGCGCGCGATCTTCAGGTCCGCGACGACCGCGCCCGGCATACGCTTGTTTGCGGTGTCGAGCAGGGCGGTCAGCTCGCGCAAGCCCTGCTCGAGCAGCTCTCCGCTCACACCCAGCGCGCCCAGGCGCTCGTGTACCTCGACCGAATCGGCCGTGCGAATCTGCGCCATCTGCAGCAGCACGGACGCCTGGTCACCGTCGATACCGGATTCGGCGAGTTCCTGAGCCACACCCTCCGGACCAATCTTGTCGATCTTGTCCAGGCCGCGCAGGGCCGCCTCAACGTCGGTGACGCCCAGCGACTCGCACACGCCCTGTACAACCTTACGGTTATTGACGAGCACGTGCACCGGCGGGATCGGCAGGTTGTTGAGCGCCTCAGCCATCACGAGGGGCAGGTCCACCTCGAAGTGGAAGGGCAGCTCTCCGTTACCGACGACGTCGATATCGGCCTGCGTGAACTCGCGGAAACGCCCCTCCTGGGGACGCTCCCCACGCCAGACCTTCTGAATCTGGTAGCGCTTGAATGGAAAGTCCAGCTCGTTCGCGTTCTCCACGACGTAACGCGCGAAGGGCACGGTGAGGTCGAAGTGCAGACCCATGCCCTTGTCCTTGGGGGCACGAGCGCCGGAAGCGGCAGCCTTCAGTGCCTGCAGACGGTCCAGGACGTAGATCTCCTTGGAGGTCTCGCCCTTGGCTTCAAGCTGGGCCAGAGTCTCGACCGCGCGCGTCTCTATGCCAGCGAAACCGTGCAGCTCGAAAACGCGGCGCAGCTCGTCGAGGACGTGCATCTCGACGATGCGGCCCTCGGGGAGCCATTCGGGGAAACCTGACAGGGACGTGCGAGCCATGACGTAATCCTTCGCAAATAAACGGCACCGACGCTAGCCGATACGGCGAGCGCGGATCAAATACTGGTTGGAGCGTATCTCATCGGCCATCGTTGTTGCCGGACCGTGGCCGGGGATGAGGATCGTGTTTGGGTCCAACGCGTTGGAAATAGTACGCAGTGAGTGACGCATTTGCGTTTCGTCACCACCGGGCATGTCGGTGCGTCCAACGCTGTCCTTGAACAGGACGTCGGCGCTGAGCGCCCACGGCACGCACTCCTCGTTGGCGTAGAACGACTGGTTGTTGACACGGATGTCCAGAGGGCTGTGCCCCAGGAAGACCGCCGATCCCTCCGTATGCCCGGGGGCGGGAACCATGCGAATCCACACGCCGGGGGTCAACTCGACCGAATCAGCGGGCATCTCACGCAGATCGGTGGGCTTGACCCACTCCCCCACGAAATCGGGCGGAGACATCGGCAGGAACGAGGCCGGGTCGTCCATGCGGTACATGTCCGGTCCAGGCAGGTAGACGGGCACGGTGGTCCCGTCAAGGCCCCACGTGGAGACTTCGGCGGCGTCCCATACGTGGTCAGGGTGACCGTGTGTGAGCAGGACAGCGCCGACGCTCACCCCTTCGGTCTGAAGAACTTCACGGATCAGATGCTGGATGCCTGCGGAAGGGTCAACAACAAGGGCTGTGCCCGCCCCGGAAGGGACGAGCACAAGCCCATTCGCCGCGTAGAAAGGCGACGGGATAACGTGAAGACGCATGTCACTCCATGGACGAGGAGATCTGCGCGAGCCAGGCATGCTTGGTTTCGAGGGTCTCACGCACAGCGGAAGCCGCCTTGTTGTCACCCTTAGCCTCGGCGTCAGCGAGGGAACGCTCGAGCTGAGCGATCTGCTCTTCGAGCTGTCCCACCATGCCGGCGGCGCGTGCGCGCGTTTCGGGGTTGGTACGGCGCCATTCCTTCTCTTCCGCTTCGCGCACGGCGGCCTCGACGGCACGCAGGCGTCCTTCGATGCGGTGCAGGTCGGAGGAGGGCACGCGACCGACCTCTTCCCAGCGGTCCTGAATGTGGCGCAGCTGAGCCTTGGCGCGCTCGATGTCCTTCACGGGCAGGATCGCTTCGGCATCAACCAGGATCGCTTCCTTGGCGGCCAGGTTCTCGCGATACTCGGCGTCCGTGGCTTCGTCCTTGGCGCGGCGGGCGTCGAAGAACACCTGCTGAGCGGCGCGGAAGCGGGCCCACAGGGCGTCGTCTTCCTTGCGGGAGGCGCGCGGGGCTGCCTTCCACCGGTTCATCAGCTCGCGGTAGGCGCTCGAGGTGCGCGACCAATCGACGGAGGAGGACAGTGCCTCGGCCTCGGCGATCAGGGCTTCCTTGATGCGCTTGGCCTCCGACTGCGCCTGATCCAGCTGCGAGAAGAACTGACGGCGGTGACGGTCGAACTGGGTGCGCGCGGAGGAGAAACGCTTCCACAGCTCGTCCTCCACGGCCTTTTCCAGGCGCGGGCCGCGACGCTGCAGGGTCTTCCACTCTTCCAGCAGGTCACGCAGGGTCTGGCCCGACTGCTTCCAATGTGTCTTGGCGGGATCCTGGGCGACGATCGCCTCGGCGCGCTCAACGACGGCCGTGCGGTCTGCGAGAGCCTGAGCTTTGGCGGCCTTGCGCTCCTCGCGGGCGATCTCCTTGCGTTCCTCGGCGGCCTTCGCGGCGGCCTCGACACGAGCACGCAGAGCCGGGATGTCACCGACGACGTTCGGGGAGGCAACCTGCTCGCGCAACGTGGCCAGGGTCTGGTCGATGTCGCGGGGACTCAGCTGAGCCATGCGGTCCTCAAAAAGCTTGATGGTGGCCTCGAGGTCGGCGTAGCGACGCTCGTAGAGAGCGTACGGCGAAGCGGGAATTCCCTCGGGGAAGCCGCCGATAACGCGTTCCTCGTCTCCATCCTTGACATAGACGGTCCCATCCTCACCGATGCGGGCGAAGGGGTGCTCGGGCAGCTCCGACGCGGGAATCGTCGAGGCCGTGGTCTCCTCGGATGCAGCCGTGACGGCTTCGGGGGTGGTTTCGTTGGTCGGAATCGACGTCTCGGTCACAATATTCCTTCTAGGACGAGGGCTGACGCCCGGCGCGGTCATGTGCCGATATGACACACAAAGCTAGTGTGTCACATCTAACGGGAAAATGGGCGTACGACACCGTAAAAGGGGACGGATGTAACACGCCGCTGTCCCATGCGAGCGCGTGGGTGTCACGACCTCGTCTAAGCGTCGGAGCCGATCCGAACCGCCTCGAAGACCCCGTCGACCCGGCGCAGCGCCGACAGGACCGCGTTCAGGTGCCCCAGGTCCGCCAGCTCAAAAGAGAAGTTACCGGAGGCCACCTGGTCGCCGTCCGTCTTCAGGGCTGCGGCCAGAATATTGACACGATAATCCGACAGGACCCGGGTCAGGTCCGAGAGCAGACCGCCGCGGTCAAGCGCGCGCACCTCGATCTGGACACGGAACGGAGCTGTCATACCCTCGGCGTTCCACGACACGTCGACGAAACGTTCGGGCTGAAGCTCAGCCAGGCGCACCGCGTTTGCACAGGTCCCGCGGTGCACGGACACCCCCTGGCCTCGCGTAATGAAAGCGACAATCTCGTCACCCGGAACGGGCGTACAGCACTTCGCAAGCTTCACCCAGATCTCGTTCGGACTCAGACCCGCCACAGTAATGGCCGCGTCGCCCGATGCTTGCGAACGGGGCTTCGTAGAACCCGGTGTCACGCCCTCGGAGAGCGTCTCCTCGGTGCCGTCTCCCCCACCCAGGTTGTCCATGAGCCGGTTGACGGCGTTCTGCGCCGAAATATGCCCATCGCCCACCGCCGCGTACAGACCCGACACGTCTGGGTATCCAAACGACGTCGCAACCGACAGGATCGACTCATGATTCATGAGCCGCTGCAACGGAAGGTTCTGCTTGCGCATCGTGCGAGCGAGTGCTTCCTTGCCCGACTCGATGGCCTCCTCGCGGCGCTCCTTCGAGAACCACGCCTTAATTTTCGAGCGAGCACGCGGCGAGGCGACAAACGCCAGCCAGTCGCGTGACGGGCCAGCCTTATCCGACTTCGAGGTCACGACCTCGACCGTCTCACCGGACTCCAGGCGCGTGTCGAGGGCGACGAGGCGCCCATTCACCTTCGCGCCAACCGTGCGGTGACCGACCTCGGTGTGCACCGCGTAGGCGAAGTCAACCGGAGTCGCACGGGCTGGCAGGACGATGACCTCACCCTTCGGGGTGAAGACGTACACCTCGTCCCCAGCGATCTCGTAGCGCAGCGAATCCAGGAACTCCTCCGGATCACCCGTCTCGCGCTCCATCTCAACGAGGGCACGCAGCCAGTTCGCCTGTTCCTCCGAACTCATGCGATCCGAGTCGCCGCTCGTAGCGTTCGGGTTCTGCTTGTACTTCCAGTGCGCGGCGACACCGTGTTCCGCGCGTTCGTGCATGTCATATGTGCGGATCTGGATCTCCACCGGCTTGCCACCCGGACCGATAACCGTCGTGTGCAGCGACTGGTAGAGGTTGAACTTGGGCATCGCGATGTAGTCTTTGAAGCGGCCCGGGATCGGGTTCCACCGACCGTGCAGGGCGCCAAGAACGCCATAGCAGTCCTTGATCGAGTCCACCAGCACACGCACGGCGACCAGGTCGAAGACCTCGTTGAAAGCCTTGCCTCGCACGATCATCTTCTGGTAGATCGAATAGTGGCTCTTCGGGCGGCCACTGACCGTGCCCTTCGTACCCGAGCGGCGAAGATCCTCTTCGATCTGGTCGATGACGTCACGCAAGTACTCTTCACGCTGAGGGGCCCTCTCCGCAACGAGGCGGTCAATCTCCTCGTAGATTTCCGGATACAGGGTCTTGAAGGAAAGCTCCTCGAGTTCCCACTTGACCATGTTCATACCGAGGCGGTGAGCCAGCGGCGCGTAGATCTCTAGCGTCTCCTGCGCCTTCTTCGCCGCCGACTTGGCTGGAACGAAACGCCACGTGCGGGCGTTATGGATGCGATCGGCCAGCTTAATGAGCAGCACGCGGATGTCGCGGCTCATGGCGACGAGCATCTTGCGCAGCGTCTCGGACTGCGCAGCAGCTCCATAGCGGACCTTGTCGAGCTTGGTGACACCGTCGACCAGATTCGCGATGGGTTCACCGAAGTCGGCGGCCAGTTCCTCGAGCGTGTAGTCCGTGTCTTCCACGGTGTCATGCAGCAGTGCAGCAACCAGCGTCGGGGTCGTCATTCCCATCTCGGCAAGGATCGTCGCTACGGCCACCGGATGGGTGATATACGGCTCGCCAGACTTGCGCATTTGCCCACGGTGGCATTCCTCAGCCTTGCGGTACGCCCGCTCCACCACGCTGATATCCGCCTTCGGATGATTCGCGCGCAAAGCCCGCACAAGCGGCTCAATCTCGGGGATCGTCGCGCGTCCACGGGACCCGAACCACACGAGGCCGGAGCGCACTCGGGAGACGGCCGCGGGCAATGCGGCCCCTGAAGTCGTGTCGTCGCTGCTCATGAACCAATGATAGCGACGAACGAGCGGGTCCGGGGATCGTGACGATCCCCGGACCCGCTCGTCTCTGTGAGTTAGTCGCTCAGACGTGCAGTGCGGTTTCCACCGTCACGCCGTCGAGCTTGCTACGACCGTTGAGACCGTCGAGCTCCATCAGGACGGCGAGGGCCTCGACCGAGGCACCACACTGATTGAGGAGGTCGACTGCCGCACGCGCGGTGCCACCCGTCGCCAGAACGTCGTCAATGATGAGAACGCGCTGACCCTCGCGGACCGACTGAGGACGGATCTCCATGCGGGCGCTGCCGTACTCGAGCGAGTAGTCGACACCGATGACTTCACCGGGCAGCTTGCCAGCCTTGCGGATCGTCAACATGCCCAGGCCCAACTCGGCGGCCACGGGGGCACCGAGGATGAAGCCGCGCGACTCCAGACCAGCTACCGCGTCGATGCGGCCCGCGTAGCGCGCGCCGATCAACTCCACAAGTTCCTTGAACGCGGGCCCGTTCGCAAACAGGCCGGTAATATCGCGGAACAGGACGCCCGGCTCGGGAAAGTCCGGGATCTCGACCAGGTTGTCCTGCACGAGAGTGGCGATGCGGTCGCCGAGTTCACCGATCATCGATGAGTCTTCTTCCTCTGAGGCTGATTCTCGTTGCCCAGGCGCTTGCCGGGCTTAATCGGAGCCACCTTAACGGCCTTCGCGGGCGAGGCCTCGTCGGTGGCGTGGCGGTGTTCGCGCTCGTACGCGACTGCCGCGTCGTGCTCGCGGGTGGTGTTCGACAGCTCCTGGAAGGTGACGAGGAGCGGGGAGGCGATGAAGATCGACGAGTAGGTACCCGCGATCATGCCGATGAACAGCGCCAGCGAGATATCCACCAGCGTACCCGGACCCAGGGCCACAGAACCGATGATAAGGATCGCACCGACGGGGAGAAGCGCCACAACCGAGGTGTTGATGGAGCGAACCATCGTCTGGTTGACCGCGAGGTTAACGTACTCGGCGAAGGTGTAGTGCTTCTGATCGTAGACGTCCGCGGTCAGCTCGCGCACCTTGTCGAAGACGACGACGGTGTCATAGAGCGAGTAGCCCAGAATCGTCAGGAAGCCGATGACGGTGGCGGGCGAGACCTCAACCTGCAGGATCGCAAAGACGCCGACCGTCACAGCGATGTCGTGCACGAGCGCGAGGAGCGCCGACGCCGCCATCCGCCAAGAACGGAAGTACACGGTCATCAGCAGGGCCACGAGGGCCATGAAGATGACGAGCGACTGAGCGGCCTTCGTCGTCACCGAGGAACCCCACGAGGGACCGATCGAGGAGGACTGAACCGAGGACGGATCAACGCCGTAGGCGCTTGCCAGAGCGTCACGCACCTGTGCTGTCGTCGCAGAATCCAGCGACGTGGTCTGGATGCGCACGGAGTCGGTTCCAACGCGGGTCACCTTCGCGGCACCTTCAACGAGGCCGGTGTCGGCCACAGTGCGCGAAGCGAAGGACTCGCTCTGATCGCTCACGTGAGCGACGTCGAACTGGGAACCACCCGTGAACTCGATCGAGCGGTTCAGCCCCATGATCGCGACCAGCGCAAAACCGATCACGAGGACCGCGGCAGCCAGGCCGACGAACGTCTTGCGGTTAGGAACGACGGCGTAGGACTTCTCGCCGGAGTACAGGGCGTTGCCCCACTGAGCAAAACTCATCATGTCAGTTCTCCTCTTCCTGCGCCGCGGACGCCTGCTGCGCCGCCAGACGCGCCGCACGGCGACGCTCGGCGATCGACAGACCGTCCCCGGCCTCGTCCTTCGTATCCTTCACCCCGGATTCACCGCGCACGACGACGCGACCGCGGCCGGCGTACACGAGGGCGTTCTTTGCGCCCAGGTGCTCGGGATCAAGACCCGAGAATTTGTGGCCCTCACCGAAGAAGCGCATGCGGATGAGCAGCTCCATCATCGGGTGCGTGAACAGGAAGATCACGGCGATGTCGATGACAGTCGTGACACCCAGGGTAAACGCGAAGCCCTGAACGCCACCCACGGCGAGCAAATAGAGCACAACAGCAGCGACCAGGTTGACTGCGTCAGAGACCAGAATCGTACGCTTAGCGCGATCCCAGCCCTCTTCGACGGCGGCGCGCAGCGGGCGTCCATCGCGGACCTCGTCACGGACACGCTCGAAGTAGACGATGAACGAGTCGGTCGTGACGCCGATGGCCATGATCAGGCCAGCAACACCAGCCAGGGACAGGCGGTATCCCATCCACCACGACAGCAGCGTAATCACCAGGTAGGTGATGATCGAGGCGACAACGAGCGAGCCAGCCGAAATAATCGCCAGGCCGCGGTACTGCCAGATCAGGTAGAGAATAACGAGCAGGAAGCCGATCATGGCGGCCCACAGACCAACCGTCAGGTGATCGGTACCGATCGTCGCAGAGATCTGCTGCTCGGACTCAACCTCGAAGTTCAGCGGCAGCGAGCCGAAGCTCAGCTGGTTGGCGAGCGTACGCGAGGTCGCGGCTGTGAAGTTACCCGTGATCTCGGCCTGTCCGGTCGGGATGATTGAATTCATCGACGGAGCCGTGATGACCGTCCCGTCCAAGACGACGGCGAAGTGGTTACGGTCAGGGGTGCCCGCGCCGCCGTTACCGCCAGCCTCGGGGTCCGAATCGTGAAAGCCGTAGAGAATTTCGGAACTCTCCTTGAACTTCTCGGCACCGTCGTTGTTGAACTGGAGGGACACGGACCATGCGCCGGTCGATCCGCCCGTCTGGGTGCGAACCAGGCCCGCGGTCGCCGACTTCAGGTCCGAGCCGGGAACTGTGACTGGGCCAAGGATGTACTTGATTCGGCCAGAATCGTCACAGGCGGCGTACGGCTTGTCAGCGGGACCTTCAACGCGCTTGACGTCAGCGGAGGCCGAGCAGTCGAGGGTCAGGAAGTCGTACAGGACTTGCTCAGTCTCCCACTGCAGGGAAGAAGCATTCTCAGGTTGCTCGGCCGGAGTATCCGAGAGAACGCCGTCGCCGTTCTTGTCGGCGAAGCTCATCGCGACCGCCGCGTCAACGGCGGTCGAACGCAGCTCGGTCTGGCCCGACTGCGACGCCACGGCACCGGCCTGGCCCGACTGGGCGTCCTCACCGGACTGCGCGGTAACCTCACCCGACTGGGTGGTAGCGCCCGACTGGGCATCCGTCGCACTGGCGTCACCGGACTGCACGTTGGGGTCCTGGACCGGCGCGGCCGTCTGAGCCAGTCCCATGCGCAGCACGGGACGGAAGTTCATCTGTGAGGAGGCACGGATCAGGTCCAGCTGCTCCTGCGAGGGGGTGCCGGGGATCGACACCATGATATTCGAGTTACCCATCGAGGAGATCTCGGATTCGGACACACCGGAGGCGTCGATACGATTACGAATAATCGAGATCGCCTGCGTGATGTCGCCGTCAGTGATCTCGCGCTGTCCCCCGGCCGTCACGGTCGGAGTCAGGATCAGCTGGGTGCCGCCCTTCAGGTCGAGGGCCAGGTCGGGGTACGGTGATACCCCCTTGGTGAAATGCCCCAATGCCAGCGCCGCGCACGCCGCCACGATGGCGACGGTGAGCGTCACGAGCGCGCGCACGGGGCGTCGCTTATGAGATGCCACGGTTCTACTTTCCGTTCAGCCTTGACTTACTTCTGCTGCTCGTCGGAGTTCTTGGAGGACGGCGCGTCGTCGAGACCCAGGATGGCCTCGTCCGCGTCGCTGATCTCCTCCGTCTTGGTGCCGTCGGTCGCCTCGTTGTCCTCTGTACCGGCGAGAGGCGGCTGGCCGCCGATCTCGGCGATCATCTCGCGTTCCCAGTACATTTCGTGACCGTCGGTCGTCTCGAGGACGACAATGTCGCCGTCGAGGTCGACGAAACGGCCCCAAAAGCCGACGCGGGTACGAACCCACTCGCCGGGGGTGACGGCCGCGAGCTGCTCACGCTTGTCCTGCTCCATTTTTTCCATCTGCTTCTTGCGGGAGCGCGAGCTCCACCACATGAAGGCGATCATGACGACGAGCAGGCCCATGAGGGTGTAGTTGTTCATAAAGGCTGGTTCACTTTCGATGACGGTCGGGCGCTTGAAGCGCACTGTGACAGTCTAATGCCGAAGGAGGGTTTTAGCCTATGCGATATTAGCCGCGCGGCACTGCGCATGCTACCGCCGGTCGTACCTTGTCACGATGACGCGGACCGTCGCGCTTCTCCCTCTTCGGCGAGGCCCGCTTCCCTAGTCAAAGAGGAAACCATCCGGCATGGGTGGGTTCAGGCCGAGGTGTCCCCATGCCTTCGGGGTCGCCATACGTCCGCGGTTGGTGCGTACGAGGAAACCCTCGCGCACCAGGTACGGTTCGGCGACGGTTTCAACGGTTTCCGCTTCCTCGCCGATGGTGACGGACAGGGTCGTGAGGCCCACGGGCCCGCCGGCGAAGCGACGGCACACGGCCTCAAGGACCGCGCGGTCGAGGCGGTCCAGGCCAGAGGGATCGACCTCGAAGAGTTCGAGGGCACCGCGCGCGGCATCCAATGTGAGTGTTCCGTCACCGTGCACCTGCGCGTAGTCGACCACACGGCGCAGAAGCCGGTTCGCGATGCGGGGCGTGCCGCGCGAACGCGACGCGATCTCATGGGCGGCACGAGCCTCGATGGGCGAGCCGAGGAGGGTGGCTGAGCGGGTGACGACCGACTGGAGTTCTTCGGTCTCGTAGAACTCCAGGTGCGCGGTGAAGCCGAAACGGTCGCGCAGCGGGGCAGGCAGCAGGCCGGATCGTGTGGTCGCTCCGACGACCGTGAAAGGCGGGAGCGTCAGGGGGATCGAGGTCGCGCCGGGTCCCTTGCCGACGACCACATCGACGCGAAAGTCCTCCATCGCGAGGTAGAGCATTTCCTCGGCCGTGCGCGCCAGGCGGTGGATCTCGTCAATAAAGAGGATGTCGCCTTCCTGCAGGCCCGACAGGATAGCGGCCAGGTCGCCCGCATGCTGGATGGCGGGGCCGGAGGTCAGACGCAACGACGTCCCCATCTCGGCGGCGATGATCATGGCGAGCGTCGTCTTGCCCAGACCGGGAGGGCCTGCGAGCAGGACATGATCGGGGGTGGACGCACGCATGCGGGCGGCGTCGAGGACCAGCTGGAGCTGGCCTCGCACGACGCGCTGACCCACGAACTCGGAGAGCTTCTTGGGTCGTAGAGCCGCCTCGGCGGCGCGCTCGAGTTCACCCGCGTCCGGGGCGACGATGCGCATCGTCTCGATGTCGGGCTGCTCAGCCACGGCCGCCTCCCAGGCTCACCAGCGCGGCGCGCAGCATGTCGGAGGCACCCAGCCCGCTGCCTGCGAGCTTCTCGATGGCCTTGGCGGCCTGCGACTCGGACCAACCCAGCCCCACCAGGGCGACGCTGACTTCGGAGGCGACCGCGTCCTCGCTTGGGGCCGGGGCTGGGGTGGCCTCGGCACCGGGCAGGGCCGCGGGAGTGCCGAGCTTGTCCCCGATCTCCAAGGCCATGCGCTGGGCAGACTTTTTACCGACGCCGGGGATGCGCTGAAGCGTGGCCAGGTCCTGGTCGCGCACGGCGCGGCGCAGGTCGTCGGGGCGCAGGACAGCCAGGGCGGCCAGCGCAATCTTCGGGCCGATGCCAGAGACCGACATGAGCGTGGTGAACACGTCGCGCTCGTCGCAGGACTCAAAGCCGTAGAGGGTCATCGAGTCCTCGCGTACGATCATCGAGGTATAGACCGTGATCTCCTCATCGCGCGCAGTCCCCTGCGCGAAAGCGGGGGTCACGTGGACACGGAAGCCGATGCCTCCAACCACAACGTCGATATGGTCGAGTCCGACGCTTGCGACAATGCCGCGCAGAATCGAGATCACTGCGGTCCTTTCCCTGGCACGAGACCCACCGACCGGTGGGCGAACATATGTACGATTCTAGCCGCGCCTGCGCCGAGGATCGACGGCACCCGTCCGGCGTTGCGCGGCCTGGGCCTCGGCCCACGCCTTCTGTGCGGGGGTCATCGAACCACGCGCTGTGAGACGACCCGAAATAGAGACCGCGACCGAGGAGTCCTCGGGGGCACCGAGCAGACCGGTCCCCCGCCACGCGTGCGTGATCGCGATCGCGAGGGCGTCAGCCGCGTCCGCGGGCTTGGGTGCCTTGGCGAGGCCGAGGATACGCGCGACCATCGTCTGCACTTGCGCTTTATCCGCGTTTCCATTGCCGGACACGGCGGACTTGACCTCCGAGGGCGTATGGACCGCCATCGGCAGGCCCGCGCGACCCACGCACGTCATGGCCGCACCCATGACCTGCATGGTGGCCGTCACCGACTGCAAGTTATCCTGCGCGAAGACGCGCTCGATAGCAACTACCTCGGGCTGGTATCGCTCGATGACGGTGTCGATCGCGTCGGCGATCGTGCGCAGGCGAAAGTGCGTCGCCAAGTCCTTGTCCGTGCGGGCAACGCCGACGTAGACGAGGTTCGCCCGACGCGAGGCGTCCACGTCGACGACGCCCAGACCGCAGCGTGTCAGGCCCGGGTCGATGCCCATAACACGCATTACGCGCGGGCCACCATGTCGACGAAGAGGCCGTGGATACGGTCGTCTCCACCCACCTCGGGGTGGAAGGACGTCGCCATGACATTGCCGCGCCGCACCGCGACGATCGGGCCGTCGGTGACATTCCCAGCGCGCGCAATCACCTCAACGCCCTCTCCCACCGACTCAACCCATGGGGCGCGGATGAAGACGGCGTGGAAGGGACCCCCGTCGAGACCCTCGACGTCCAGGTCCTCTTCGTAGGAGTCGACCTGACGGCCGAAGGCGTTGCGGCGCACGACCATGTCGAGCGCCCCAAAGAAACGCTGATCGTCACGGCCGTCCAGGATCGACGAGGCGAGCATGATCATGCCCGCGCACGTGCCGTACACCGGCATGCCGGAGGCGATGCGGTCATTAAGAGTGCCAAACAGGCCGAAAGACAGGAGGAGATTCGACATGGTGGTCGACTCGCCGCCCGGAATGACCAGCCCATCGACCTGGTCGAGTTCAGAAACCCTACGCACAAGCAGCGCGCGGGCGCCGGAATTTTCCAGCGCCCGCACGTGCTCTGCGACGTCGCCCTGCAGGGCGAGAACGCCGATGGTCACCATCCGCGCTCCGCGAGGCGGTGATCCACGGGCAGGTCGTCGACGTTAATGCCGACCATGGCCTCGCCCAGGCCACGCGAGACCTCGGCGATGACGGACGGGTCGTCGTAGAAGGTCGTGGCCTTGACGATGGCGGCCGCGCGCTTGGCGGGGTCACCGGACTTGAAGATGCCCGAACCGACGAAAACACCCTCGGCACCCAGCTGCATCATCATGGCAGCGTCGGCGGGGGTGGCGATGCCACCGGCCGTGAAGAGCACGACGGGGAGGCGGCCCTCACGGGCGACCTCGGCGACGAGCTCGTAGGGGGCCTGCAGCTCCTTGGCTGCGACGTAGAGTTCGTCCTCGGGCAGGGAGGTCAGGTGGCGGATTTCGTCGCGAATCTTACGCATGTGCGTGGTCGCGTTGGAGACGTCACCTGTGCCAGCCTCACCCTTGGAACGGATCATGGCCGCGCCCTCGTTGATGCGGCGCAGCGCCTCACCGAGGTTGGTCGCACCGCAGACGAAGGGAACCGTGAAGTTCCACTTGTCGATGTGGTGGCTGTAGTCGGCGGGGGTCAGCACCTCGGACTCGTCGATGTAGTCGACTCCCAGGGACTGTAGGACCTGCGCCTCGACGAAGTGACCGATGCGGGCCTTGGCCATGACGGGGATCGACACGGCTTCGATGATGCCTTCGATCAGGTCCGGGTCGGACATACGTGCCACGCCGCCCTGGGCGCGAATGTCGGCGGGGACGCGCTCGAGGGCCATGACGGCCACGGCGCCCGCGTCCTCGGCGATCTTCGCCTGCTCGGGGGTGACGACGTCCATGATGACGCCGCCCTTGAGCATCTGGGCCATGCCACGCTTGACCTGCGGGGTGCCGACCTCGCGCTTCGCGATGCTCTCGCTCATGGTCACTCCTGCTCTTCCAGCTGGGCACGAACCTCGTCTGAGAGGGACATGTTCGTGTAGATGTTCTGCACGTCGTCGGAGTCCTCGAGGACATCGATGAGCTTGTTGACCTTGAGGGCACCCTCGAGATCGAGCTCAACCTCGGTGGAGGCAACGAACTGAACTTCAGCGGAATCGTAGTCGATGCCGGCGTCCTGCAGCGCGCTGCGCACGGCGACAACGTCCTTGGGGTCGGATTCGATGACGAAGAGATCGCCAGCGTCCTCAACCTCTTCGGCACCGGCATCGAGGACGGCCATCATGATGGACTCCTCGTCCACGCCGTCGGCTGCGGGCACCTCGACGACGCCGCGACGCGAGAACAGGTAGGAAACCGAACCGGGGTCGGCCAGGGAACCGCCGTGGCGGGTGAAGCCCAAGCGCACGTCGGAGGCGGCGCGGTTGCGGTTGTCTGTCAGACACTCGACGAGGAACGCAACACCGTTGGGGCCGTAGCCCTCGTACATGATGGTCTCGTAGTTGGCGCCACCAGCCTCGGCACCAGAGCCACGCTTGACGGCGCGGTCGATGTTGTCGGCGGGAACGGAGTTCTTCTTCGCCTTCTGGATGGCGTCGTACAGCGTCGGGTTACCAGCGGGGTCGCCGCCGCCCGTGCGAGCTGCAACCTCGATGTTCTTGATGAGGCGCGCGAAGAGCTTGCCGCGCTTGGCGTCAATGGCGGCCTTCTTGTGCTTAGTGGTCGCCCACTTAGAGTGTCCCGACATCACTTCTCCCTGTTGGGTGGATAGATACCGGCATATTCTATCGCGTTGAGGCGCACCTTCCCTATGTGTGTGGCACTCACGTGGACAAACGTAAACACCGTCACAGGATCGGGGACGAGGCCGTAGCCGCCTCCCCGGGGCACATCACCTATCGGGTGGGCGGGGTGTAGAAGACCCGCACGGCGCACGTTCCGGGCGCGAGATCCTCCCACGCACCCTCGAAGGAGAGGACGAGGGCGGTGGCGGTGGGCACTCCCCTGTCGGCTGCCCCTCGATCCTCTTGGTGGGCGAGGATGTATCCGGCATAGGAGATGACGGGTTCGTGCCCGACGATCAGGCCGGTCTCGCCGGTGAAGGTGCGGGCTAGCTCGATGATCTCTTCCTCGCCGCCGTCGTAGATGGAGCGGTCGTGCCATGAATCGTCAGTATCGACGCGCGCGAGGATCGCTGCGAAGGTTTCGCGGGCGCGCTGTGCGTCGGAGGAGACAGCAACGTCGAAGGCACCGATCTCGCGGGCGAGGGTGACACCGAGGCGCGCGGCTTGGTCGCGTCCGGCCTTGGTGAGTGGGCGGGCGCGGTCGGGGTAATTGTAGGCAGCTTGCGCGTGGCGAACGAGGACGAGGGTTGGCATACTTCCAAGCGTAACCGCATCGGGAGGACACCATGGCTCTGGGAGTCGAAAGCGCGTCGGGTATCTGCTCGGCACGCGAATGCACGAACGCCGCGATCTATCGGATCGACTGGCGTAATCCGTCGATCCACCGCGCCCGCACAAAGACGTGGCTGGCGTGCGAGGAGCATCTGTCCTACCTGGAGGGCTACTTCAAGTACCGCTCGTTCCCCTACGAGGTCTCGCCCTTCGTGGCCCCCACCGCCGGACCGTCAGGCGACAAGAACCAGCCTCAGGCCCACTGATCGAGCGGGCGGTCGTTCCAGGTCAGGGCATGCAGGCCTTTGGCCAGCTCGGAGGCCGAGGCCGGGGCGAAACCGGGAGCCCACTCGAAGGTGGTCGTCCCCGTGTTCGACATGAAGTGCTTTAACACGAGGGACCCGTCAATTTCGGCCGACAGCCAGGTGGCCAGCAGGCGCGTGAGCGCACCGTGGATGACGAAGACGGCGACGGCGTCCTCCCCCGCCTGCTCGCGAGCCGCCAGTCCCACGCGGCGCACGGCCTCCAGGGAACGAGCCAGGGCCTCGCGCCCGCTCTCCCCGCCCGGCATCCGGTTGTCCAAGTCCCCCGCACACCACGACAGGGTCGTGCGCACGTACTCCATCTGCGAGGCGGGGTCTGAGGCCATCTCCAGGTCACCCGAGCGCAGCTCGCGAATCCCCGGACAGACGAGCGGCGTCAGCCCGTAGCGCGCAGCCAGCGGCGCGGCCGTCAGGCGCGTGCGATACAGACCGGACAGGGCGATAACGGTGGGAGGAGGCGCAACCTCGGATTCCCAGCGATCCGCGAGGCGGCGCGCCTGAGCCAGGCCCTCCTCGGTCAGGCCGAGGCCGGGGCGGACCGTGTCGAGGGCCCCCAGTCGGTTGGCGGGGGTCTGTCCGTGCCGTACCAGCACAATCTTCACTGCTGCTCCCAGAAAGCTCGTTCCATCACGTTGCGCGCCTGTCGTGCTGCGCGCAACCAGTCTTCTTCGAGGGCGGTTAGCCCACCGCTCCCGTACCCGAGGATAGCGGCAAGCGCGCTCAGCTCCGCGCTATCACGTGGCACAACGTCGAGCTTCACACCGCTCATGCGCCCGGTCGCCAAGGTGTTACCGGCGCGAATACGCGTGGCCAGGTCCCAGGCATTCAGGAGGATCTCAGCATCGGGTGCGGCCAGCAGCCCCGCGTCGCGCGCGACCGCAATGGCTTGCGTCGTGGAGGGGGTCCGCAGGGCAGGGAGGCGCGCACCGTGGCGCATCTGAATGAGCTGAATCGTCCACTCGACGTCGGAGAGTCCGCCGGGGCCGAGCTTGACGTGCCGGGCGGGCTCGCTGCCGCGCGGCAGACGCTCGTTTTCCATGCGGGCCTTGAGCAGTCGGATGTCACGCACCTCCGACTCACTCACCTCCCGGTAGGCCATGGATTCAAACAGGGCGCGGGCGCGCTCATCGAGGTCGCTCGATCCGATGGGACGGGCGCGCACGGCCGCCTGGCGCTCCCACGTGGAGGCCCAGCGCTGCGCGTACTCCTCGTGCGAGGCGATGGTGCGGCTCATCGGGCCATTCTTCCCCTCGGGGCGCAGGTCGAGGTCGACGACGATACCAAGCTGACTGGTCGCCGAACCGAGAAGCTTCTTGACTCGATTAACGATCGCAGTGGCGCTGGCCGCGGCCTCGGAGTCGGAGGCACCACCCACAGGTTCATGCAAGGCAATGACGTCGGCGTCGGAGGCATAAGAGCACTCGCGCCCGCCGTAGCGCCCCATCGCCACGAAGGTGACGTGGGCGCGCTCGCTCCCCCACCGCTCGGCTTCCTCCCGCCCCGCAATCGCGAGGGCTCCAAGCAGTGCGGCGTCCGTCGCGTCGGCAATGGCGTGCCCGCGCGGGTCAACTCCACCGAGTAGGTCGCTCATTGCGGCGCGCGTCAGCTCGCGGGTGCGCACCGCGCGCACGCGAGCGGCTGCTTCCGTCGCGTCCTCGTGGCGGTCGATGAGAGCGGCGACTTCTCGGGTGAGCCGCTGCGGCTCGCGCGGTGCCAGCTCCGCGTCGTCGTCCAGCCACGCCACGGCCTCGGGCCGCTTGGCCAGCGCGTCGGCGATCCACCGAGAGTTTGGCAGCATCGTCATCAGTCTGCGGGCGGCCATCCCCGAGTCGCGCAAGAGCGCCAGATACCAGTGCGACTCCCCAATGTCCTCGGACAGGACGCGGAAGTTGAGCAGGCCCATGTCAGGGTCAGCGCCGTTTGCCAGCCACGAGATGAATACGGGCAGGAGGTGGCGTTGGATCGCGGCGCGACGGCTCGTGCCCTGGGTGAGGGCCGCGATGTGCGTGAGGGCGCCGACGGGATCTCGATAGCCGATGGCGGCCAGTCGGTCGCGCGCGCCCTCGGCGTGCAAGGAGGCCTCATCCTCACTGAGGGATGCGGTAGCCGCGATGATCGGTCGGTAGAACACGTCCTCGTGCAGGGCGCGCACGTCAGCGCGCACTTCGTCGATGGCCGAGCGGATCGCGTCGGCGTCGGGGTAACGCGCCGGGTCCATGGCCCGCCCGAGGACGCGCAGGTCGCAGTCCTTGTCGGGAATCAGGTGGTTGCGGCGCATGCGCGGCAGCTGCGTGCGGTGCTCGACGGCGCGCAGGAAGCGGTAGCAGGAGGCGAGCTGGTCCGCGTCGGATCGGGCGATATAGCCGCCCTCGCGCAGCGCCTCGATGGCATCCAAGGTGGAGCGCACCCGCAGGAAGGCATCGGTACGTCCGTGAACCAGCTGAAGCAGCTGCACGGTGAACTCGACGTCGCGTAGTCCGCCGCGCCCAAGCTTCAGTTCACGTGAGGCGTGGGAGCGGGAGATGTTGTCTTCGACGCGGCGGCGCATCGCGCGCGCGGCCTCCACGAAACCCTCGCGTGCTGACGCGCTCCACACGTAGGGCTGCGCCGCCTCCTCGAAGGCGCGCCCCAGCTCTGGGTCGCCCGCGCACGCGCGTGCCTTGAGCAGAGCCTGGAACTCCCAGGTCTGCGCCCACTTGTCCCAGTACTGTCGGTAGGACTCAATCGTGCGCACGAGGACGCCGTTGCGCCCCTCGGGCCGCAGGTTCGCGTCCACGGTCCACAGCGGTGCCTGCGTGCCCGGCCCCGAGCACGCCGAGGCCGTGGCTGAGGCCAGGCGGGTTGCTTTCTCCAGGGCGCTTCGTTCGTCCCCGTCTTCCCCCGCCTCGGCCACGTAGATGACATCCACGTCGGAGATGTAGTTGAGTTCGCGCGCGCCCGTCTTGCCCATGGCGATGATCGCGAAGGGGACGGTGCCCTCAGGGTCGACGTCGCGGCGGGCCAGGGCCAGGCCCGCGTCGAGAGTGGCGTCCACCAGGTCCGCGATGCGCGCCCCCAAGCTCGGCATGATGTCCTCGGGGGTACCGCTCGTCAGGTCGTCGGCGGCCAGATGTAGCAGCACGCGCCGGTAGGCGGCGCGCAAGTCGTCGGCGGTGGCTTCCCGCGCGGCCACCCACACACCGCGCCCGACAGTGCGGACTCCCACGGCCTCGTACAAGACCTCCCGAGGATCACCCGGATCCTCATTAATCGCAGCCGCGCGGGCAGGATCAGCGATGACGTAATCACCCAACCACTGGCTCCCACCCAGGATCGCGCACACGCGACGACGAGCGCGCTCATCTCGGCTCAGCGCATCGACGAGGCCGGGGTCCGCCTCGCGCAAACGCACCGCCTGCAGCAGGGCCTGGTCAGGATCGGCCGACGCACTCAGATCCCCCACCCATGACTGCCCCGCAGGCAGTTCCTCCAGGAACGACAGGGCCCGGCGCGCGTCGAGGAAGCCCGCGACCCGCAGATCATCGGGGATCACCGGGGAACAACCTTCAGGAATTGCTCAAGTTCCTGTCGCGTGATCTGCTGGCGGTACTCCGTCCATTCCTTGCGCTTGTTGCGGATGACGTAGTCAAAGACCTGCTCGCCCAGCGTGGAGGCCACAAGCTCCGACTTCTTCATCTCGCGCACCGCGTCCGACAGGGAGGTCGGCAGGGCGTGGATACCCATCACCTGGCGCTCGCGATCCGACAGATCCCACACGTTATCCTCGGCCTCCGGCATGAGTTCCATCTTCTTCTCGATGCCGTCCAGGCCAGCCGCGATCATAACGGCAAAAGCCAAGTAGGGGTTTGCACTCGGGTCGGGAGCGCGGTACTCGATACGCGCCGACGCGCTCTTCTTCGGCTTATAGAGCGGCACGCGCACGAGAGCGGAACGATTCAGGTGGCCCCAACACACATAGGACGGGGCCTCTCCCCCACCCCACAGGCGCTTGTAGGAGTTAACGTGCTGGTTCGTGATCGCCGCTATGTCGCCGGCGTGCGCAAGCAGGCCCGCGATGAAGCGGCGACCCGTCATGGAGAGCCGGTACTGACCCGACGGCGAGAAGAACGCGTTCTCCTCACCCTCGAAGAGCGAGAGATGCGTGTGCATGCCCGACCCCGGGTGCTCAATAAAGGGCTTCGGCATGAAGGTGGCGACCAACTCCTCACGCAGGGCCACCTCCTCGATGACCGTACGAGCTGTCATAATGTTGTCGGCCGCGCGCACCGGGTCCACCGCACGCAGGTCGATCTCGTTCTGGCCGGGACCTCCCTCGTGGTGAGAGAACTCGACGGGGATCCCCATATCCTCCAGCATGCGCACCGCGCGTCGCCGGAAATCATTAGAGTCCCCGCGCGCAACGTGATCGAAATAGCCCGCCTGATCGACGGGCACCATGCGTTCAGGGGTGACGGGCTGACGCAGCAGGTAGAACTCGATCTCGGGGTGCATCATGACGCGGAAGCCCGCGTCGGCGGCGCGCTCGACAACGCGCTCGAGAACGCCGCGCGGATCCGAGGGCGCCGAGCGGCCATCGGGCATGAGGACGTCGCAGAACATGCGCGCGACGGGATCCTCGTTGGAACGCCAGGGCAACAGCTGAAAGGTCGAGGCATCGGGCATGAGCAGCATGTCGGACTCAAACACGCGGGTGAGGCCCTCAACAGCCGAGCCGTCGAAACCGATGCCCTCGGCGAAGGCGTCCTCCAGCTCGCCCGGGTCAATCGAAATCGACTTCAGGACGCCAGCGACGTCCGTAAACCACAGCCTGATGAAACGGATGTTCTTCTGCGCGACCTCGCGCAGCACGTGCTCCTGATGCGAATCCACCGGTGTCCTCCCCTTGAATAGACGACGGGCCGACCGCAGGGACTGCGGTCGGCCCGGCATAGGCTCCAGTCTACTTGCCCAGACCGAAACCCTTCGAGATGGATTCCAGTGCGCCGGTCAGATCGGACGGAACCATCCACAGCTTGGACGCCTGTCCATCCGCGATCTTCGGCAGCATCTCCAGGTACTTGTAGGAGAGCAGCTCAGGGGTGGCCTTGCCCGCGTTGATTGCGGAGAAGACCGTCTGGATCGCCTCGGCCTCACCCTGCGCGCGCAGGATCTGCGCCTGGCGAGCGCCCTCGGCCTGGAGGATCAGCGCTTCCTTCTGACCCCTGGCCTGCAGGATCTGAGCCTCCTGCTGGGCGGAGGCAGCCAGAACAGCGGCCTGCTTGGCACCCTCAGCCTTCTTGATCTGGGCCTCACGCTCAGCCTCAGCCGTCAGAATCGTCGCTCGCTTGGTGCGCTCCGCCGTGATCTGCTGCTCCATGGCAGCCAGGACGCGCGGCGGCGGCTCAATGGACTTGAGCTCCACGCGGGTCACGCGGATACCCCACGGACCTGTGGCCTCGTCGAGGACGCCGCGCAGCTGCTTGTTGATCGACTCGCGCGAGGTCTGGGTCTGCTCCAGATCGAGGGAGCCAATCAGGTTACGCAGGGTCGTCGCAGTCAGCTGTTCGATTGCCTGTAGGAAGTTGGCCACCTCATAGGTAGCACTGCGCGGATCCGTAATCTGAAAGTAGATGACGGAGTCAATCGACACCATCGCCTGGTCGGCGGTAATGACAGGCTGAGGCGGGAAGTTCGCAACCTGCTCGCGCAGGTCGATACGAGCGGCGACGCGATCCACGAAAGGAACGAGGAGGTGGAAACCCCCCTTCATCACGGCCTGGAAACGTCCCAAACGCTCAACGACGTACGCCTGCGACTGCGGAACGATCCGAACTGCACGGACAAGCGACACAACAACAAAGATAACGAAGGCAAGGATCACGATAACCGCGACGTTGCCGATGAGTTCTGCTGACCTCAATGCATCTTTCCTTTCATACTTCTCATACTTCGAAGCCGACAGGTCGAGCCTATCGGTAGACGGGACCCGCAGGCGGCTGGGCAAGAGGCTGCTGCGTCAGGCTGAGAGCACTGACAACGGCGGTCGCACCATCAATACGATCAACGCGCACCTCAGTACCAGCGGGCAGCTCCGGTCCTTCGGTTCGCGCGCTCCATTCACCGCCAGAAAACTGGATGCGTCCATGACGCTCGCCCACTGTCTCGGTGACGTAACCACTCTTGCCGATCAGGCGGTCCGTGTTGCTGGGAACGTAGTTGTTCGACCGTTCGATCCGTCCCTTCAAGAAGGGACGCAACACAACCAGGAGAGCAACAGACACGACAATGAAGACGATCAACTGAACCATCAGATTCGCGCCACATGCTGCCGCAATACCGGCGGCGAGAGCACCAATCGCGAGCATCAGGAACACGAAGCTCACGCTCATGACCTCGATAATGCCGGACACAAGGGCCGCCAAAATCCACAACCACCAGGTACTCATCGCCCTGCCTCTCTTACTCGGTCACACCGCGCGCCCACCAGCGACCATCGGTGCGACCGGCGAGCAACGGCATGCCATAGACCTGCGACAGATTGACACCCGTCAGTATGTCCTCGATGGGACCCTGATGAGTAATCTGCCCCTGCGACATGATCGCGCAGTGCGTCACGCCGTCAGGAATCTCCTCGATCTGGTGGGTCACCAGGACGATCTGCGGAGATTTCGAACCCTTTATGATCTCAGAAAGCGCGGCAATGAGCAACTCACGAGCTCCCAGGTCGAGACCGGAGGTGGGTTCGTCGAGAACGAGCACCTCCGGGTCGGTCATGAGTGCGCGCGCGAGAAGCACGCGCTGCGCTTCACCCTCCGACAGCGTGGAGAATTCGCGCTGGGCGAGGTGGGCGACGCCGAAGATCTCCATGAGCGCGCGCGCACGCTGATCGTCGACCTCCTCGTATTCCTCATCGTGAGCGACAGCAAGACCCCAGGCTGCGCTGCGCACGGTGTCCAACACCGACTGCGTAGGGACGATCTTTGCCGCCACGGCAGCCGAGGCCAGGCCGATGCGCGTCGCCACCTCAGCGGGATCCGCGTTCGCGAGATCCGTATCGGACAGGCTCACCTCGCCCGAATCCGGCGAAATCCGGCCCGAGGCAACGCGAGCGAGGGTCGTCTTGCCCGCACCGTTGGGGCCGACGATGACCCAATGCTGGCGTGGACGCGTCGACCACGACACGTCGGACAGGACCTGTGTGTCTCCTCGTTGAAGCGACACATGAGAGAGATTTAGGACGTAAGTCATGCGTCTAGCCTAGTCGTGTTGAACACCGCGCGCGTCTCAGACGAGCGAACGATACAGATCAGCGGTCTTGACGCCGATAGCTTCCCAGGAGAAGTGCTCGCGCGCGCGCACGAGGCCCGCTTCGCCCATACGGCGACCCAGCTCGGGATCATCCAGGACGCGGACGAGACGGTCAGCCATGTCGCGCTCGAAGGTCTCCGGGTCAAGCGGGGTACCAGTGCCGTCCTGCACCTGTTCGATGGGGACCAGGTAGCCGGTCTCGCCATCGACGATGACGTCGGGGATACCGCCGGTCGCGGTACCGACGACGGGCAGACCGAGCGCCATCGCCTCCAGGTTGACGATGCCGAGGGGCTCGTAAACCGACGGGGTGATGAAGACCTGAGCGGCGGAGAGGATTGCCGCAACCTCGGGCTGCGGGAGCATCTCGGAGATGAGCACGACGCCGGTGCGAGTGGCGCGTAGCTCAGCGACCAAGGCCTCCACCTCAGCAGCGATCTCAGGGGTGTCAGGAGCACCGGCGCATAGTACGAGCTGGACGTCATCGGGCAGCAAGCGGGCGGCACGTAGGAAGTAGGGCAGGCCCTTCTGGCGGGTGATGCGGCCGACGAAGACGACGGTGCGGCGGGTCGGGTCGATACCGTGCTCGGCCAGCACGCGAGCGCGCAGCTCGTCACCGGCCTCACCCTCGGGCGCATGCCACTTGTTCAGGTCAATACCATTGTGGATCACGTGCACGCGCTCGGGATCAACAGACGGGTAGCAGCGCAGAATATCGTCGCGCATGCCGTTGGAGACGGCGACAATAGCGCTGGCAGCCTCGTAAGCGGTCTTCTCCACGTAGGAGGAGAGGCGGTAGCCACCGCCGAGCTGCTCGGCCTTCCAGGGGCGCAGAGGCTCAAGGGAATGGGCGGAGATGACGTGTGGGATGTCGCTGAGGAGCGAGGCGACGTGGCCCGCGAAGTTGGCGTACCACGTGTGGGAGTGCACCAGGTCCGAACCCTCACACGCGGCGGCAATCTCAAGGTCAACGCCGAGGGTTCGCAGCGCTGCGTTAGCACCCTCCAGCTGGGGCAGGTCCGAATGGCCGGTCACCCCCGGATCGGCTCCGTCGGTTCCGGGTTCACGAGGGCCATCGAAGGCCTGCACTCGCAGGTCATCGACAAGGCCGCGCAGCACCTTGGCCAACTCGAGAACATGGACACCGGCTCCGCCGTAGACGTGGGGCGGATATTCGCGGGTGAGCAGATCAACGCGCATGATGTGGTCCTTCCGACAGTGGCGACGCGTGTAACACATAGTATCCGAAATCACGGGGATCGAAATCGAAACGAGACGGTGTAGCAATCGATGCACATCTGTAATACAGTGTGACCACACCCACGGACCTGCGTCGATGCGGGTCTCACACGACCAACGAAGAGGTGCCGTATGGCAAAGAACCACGTTCTAGCGATTGTTCTTGCGGGCGGTGAGGGTAAGCGTCTGATGCCGCTGACAGCGGACCGCGCAAAGCCTGCCGTTCCGTTTGGAGGTCATTTCCGTCTGATCGATTTCGCGCTGTCGAATATCGTGAATTCCGGATACCTCAAGATCGTTGTGCTGACTCAGTACAAGTCGCACTCTCTTGACCGCCACGTCACGAAGACCTGGTACACCTCTCCCCTGCTCGGCAACTTCATTGCCCCCGTTCCGGCTCAGCAGCGTCGCGGGCCGCACTGGTACCTGGGCAGCGCGGACGCTATCTACCAGTCGCTGAACATCGTGGATGATGAGCAGCCCGAATACATCGTCATCATCGGCGCGGACAACATCTACCGTATGGACTTCTCGCAGATGGTCCAGCACCACATCGATTCGGGTCTGCCGGCGACGGTCGCAGGCATTCGCCAGCCGATCGAGCTCGCTCCCGCACTGGGCGTTATCGACGGTGAGGGTGGTGTCGTCAAGAACTTCTTGGAGAAGCCCCAGCACGCCGAAGGCCTGCCGGACGACCCCACGAAGGTCCTCGCCTCGATGGGCAACTACGTCTTCACCACCAAGGACCTGGTCCACGCGCTGCGTGAAGATGCTAAGGACCCCGATTCGAAGCACGACATGGGTGGCAACATCATTCCGTGGTTCGTCTCGCGCGGTGAGTGCGGCGTCTATGACTTCCAGGACAACGATGTGCCGGGTTCGACCGACCGCGACCGCGATTACTGGCGCGACGTTGGTACGCTGGACGCCTACTACGAGGCGAACATGGACCTGATCTCGGTGCACCCGGTGTTCAACCTGTACAACCGCGAGTGGCCGACGATGACGATGATCGACGGCTCGCTGCCTCCCGCGAAGTTCGTGTACGGCGACCAGGATCGACTGGGCCATGCAATCGACTCGTTTGTCTCCCCAGGTGTCATCGTCTCCGGTGGCGAGATCGTGCGCTCGATTGTCTCCCCGCACACCTACGTCCATTCGTGGGCTCAGGTTGAGGACTCGGTCGTCATGCACGGCACGCGTATCGGTCGCCACTCGAAGGTCGTCAAGACGATTCTGGACAAGAATGTCGTCGTCGAGGAAGGTGCCGAAGTCGGCGTGGATCTCGCCCGCGACATCGAACGCGGCTACACGGTCACCGAGTCCGGTATTACGGTCGTTCCCAAGGGGACGGTCGTCACCAAGTGAGCATGACTCACCATCTCGATGAGCCGGGTGCCCCACTGCTGTTCGCCAGCGGGGCACCCGGCCTCGTTGTTACTGACGTTGATTCGACGCTAATCACCCAAGAGGTCATCGAAGAGCTGGCCGAGGTCGCGGGCACACGGGAGCGGGTCGCTGAGATTACGTCTCGAGCGATGAATGGCGAACTCGATTTCGCTGAGTCGCTGCGTGAGCGAGTTGCGACACTGCGCGGTGTTCCCGATTCTGTGTTCGGTGATGTCCTCGCGACCATCACGACAACGAAGGGTGCGCGCGCACTTATCGACGCCGTGCACGCCGCTGGTGGGCATTTCGGCGTCGTCTCGGGCGGGTTTGAAGAGGTGGTCGCTCCCCTCGCGGCCTCCCTCGGCATCGACTTCTACGCCGCGAACCGGCTGGAGGTCGAGGACGGCGTTCTCACGGGCCGCGTGCTGGGGCGTATCGTGACCTCCCAGGTCAAGGTCGAATGCCTACGTGAGTGGGCCTCGTCCCTGGGTGTGTCCATGGCGCGCACGGTCGCAATCGGAGACGGGGCGAACGACATCCCCATGATGGACGAGGCCGGGGTCGGGATCGCTTTTTGCGCGAAGCCCGCGGTACGTGAGCGGGTGTCGGTCCAGCTCAACGTACCTGACCTGTCGCTCGCGATCACTCCGCTGGGACTCTCCCGCGCCTAGACTGCCTTAGGGTTCGCGGGTGTCGGTCAGCTCAATGAGCTGGCCATCCCAGCCGTCTTTCCAGACGTGCGCAAACTCGAGGATCTGCGCGGGGTAGATTTCTCCGTCGATGGTTGCCGCGGCCTCGTCGATATCCCACCAGCGTTGCGTGTCAATGACGGAACGTTCCAGCTCGGTCCATCCATCCCGACTGAGAGTGGTTGAAGGGGCGTGCGCGATGAAGAACCACTCGTCTTGGCGAGCGGTAACGGCCAGGAAATCGAACTCGGCGGTCCGGTAGAGAACGGGACCGACCAGATCGGATGTTTCCAAGCGAATTCCGGTCTCTTCGAACACCTCGCGCACGGCGGCTGCGCGGGGGTCTTCCCCCTCCTCAATGCCACCACCGATCGTGAACCACCAGGCACGCTCGGGCTGCTCCTCGTCGTGCCCCATGGCCAGCAAGACACGTCCGTGGTCGTCAAAAAGGAGGACGCGGGCGGCCTCCCGATGGGGGTAGCCGTCCGCGTCCACAGGCCAGTCGAGTGCGCTCATGCCTCCAGCGTAGCGCGACGACGACGCACTCCCCAGACGAGGAGGGTGATCGCCACTGCTGTCACCGGCAACTCGATCGCGCCGTAGGTGAGGTTCCACGAGTCCTCGGGCGCAAGGAAGCCCACTCCGTTCGCCTGCGCGTGCAGGAGCGCGGCACCTACGAAACCGCCACACACTGCAACAATCCCGACGAACGCGTTTCTCGCGCGCAGGAGCGCCCAAGCCAGGAAGTAGGCGAAGACTCCCGTGTAGATCGCATGCCCAAAGCCACCCAGCACCCCACGGATCAGAAAGGCTTGCCCCAGTCCGCCCATGCCGTCTTCAAGCGCGCTCACGTAGTAGCCAATGTCTTCGCCCCACGCGAAGCCGAGACCGACGAGTCCACCCAGAACAGCCCCCTGAGCGGGGTGCTGCAGAGTCCTGCGAGCTGCAAGGATCAACATGAGTGCACCGATACCCTTCGCGGTTTCCTCAATGAGTGGTCCGCTCACGACTGACGTCATGACATCCGTGGTCTCCCCGCCTAGCGACGTCGCTTGAACGGCAGCGTCAGTCACGCCGTTGCCAATGCCGGCAATGATGAGCGCACCTCCAGTCCCCCACATGAATGCCGCAATCCACGACAGAACCGATGGAGCGAATCGCACTAGCCACACGAAGAAGACGAGGCCGACGAACGCGCTCACGCACGAGGCACTCACAGCTAGCGCCGCCGTAGAGGTGGTGACACCATAAATCGCACCGATCACTTCGTGGGCCATCGTCGGGATCCCGACGATGATCAGGATGACCGAGCACACGGTGAGAGCCCGAGACGAGGCACGGACATGTTGAGCATTAGTCACGTATGTTTCCTTTCTGTCGGCGCAATCATGGCCGCTCCTCCTGTGCATCCTCTGTGAGAAGCTGGTGAAGCGGCCATGATGCGGCACGTCAGAATCGTCGCATACCTGTGAGCTTCATGAAGATCTTGCGTTGTGAGGTTGCTTCCTTCGCGAGCTCTCTCGATTCTTCGATGCGTGCCTGCTCGGGACCACGATTCTTCATGACAACCTGGTGCAGGCCGAGTGTGGTAAGCGCGTACATGAACTGCTTCATTGCCTTCTTCGCCAACGGCCCACCGTTGGACGCCCAGGCCAGGGCGGCACGGCGTGAGCGAGGATCGCACACCATCTGGATCTCACTGGGGACGATCCACCCCTGGGCCACGTAGGGCATGAGGCCCGCTGCGGCGTCGCGTCGTTCGCGCTTCATCGCCAGCGCGATGAACAGGAACCACAAGAGGAACAACGGGACGTGGATGAAGATGTAGAAGGTGTCGAACAGTTCATCGTCACCCCCAGACAGGACGGCAGTGCCGTTCCACGTCGCGTGCAGGAGCATACCCGTGAACCAGCCGAGCGCCACTGCACCACATCCGGCGGCGGCCGAGCGGGCGCGTGTGACCGCCCACCCCGTCGCCCAGCCCATGCAGCTCGTGTACATCACGTGGCCGAAGACACCCATGACGACACGTTGGAAGAACATCTGCCCGAGGTCACCGTCCGTCAAAACTGCTCTCACAAAGTAGGTGAAGTCCTCGACAACCAGGAATCCACAGGCGGCGAATCCGGCGTAGACAAGTCCGTCGATGGCAGATGAAATGTGTGTACGGCGAGCCCACACGATAACGAGAACGCCGAGGCCCTTCAACAGTTCTTCGACCACCGGCGCACCGACAACGACGGAGAAAATCATTCCCTGGACTTCGTCACCCGTTTGTTCAGTGACGGAATACTGAACAAATTCATTTCCCATGATTCCGAAGAAAATGGACACGCCACCGCCCCACGCCAGCGCGGCAAGCTTCATCCCCAGGGGTTCGGGTTCGAATCGGTCGATGAACAGAAGTACCGAGACGACGATAGCAAGAGGAACGATGCACAAGATAGCGAGGAAGACCGTCACAATCGGGCCACTGGCCTGAAGGAAACCCAGTACACCGACGAGCATGAGCGCTGCTCCCGCACCGGCAACGACCGACTCGAAGATCGGCAGGGGTTTTTTCTTCGGCTTGGGCACCGACCACACCTGGGCGGTACGGGGCGCGAGCGTCGGATACTGCGCAGTCTTCGGCCCCGGCATCGAGGGGCCGGACTCGACAAAGGCCTGGAACCTGGGGCTGAATTGCCCCTCAGCGGCATTGCGCGTGGAGGGCGAAGAGACCGGGGTGTTCGATCCACTGCTCGGCGGCGTGCGCGGCGTCGGGTTAGAGGGTGCCTCGGGGCCGGATTCCTTCGTCGCATCGGTGGCAGATTCCTGCGCTATCTCGGGTGCGGACAGGGTATTCGGAGTATCCTCGGGCCACTGCGGCCCTGTTTCGCCGAGAGGAATACTGCGATCCGTGTGTACGGAGGACGGGGCCTTCGTAGATTCATCTGCAGTGGTTGTCTGTGTGCCGACGGGAGATTCACGTGTCTGCTCCGGATGCTGCGGGAGAGGCTCCCCAAGGGGAAGACTCCGGGCGGCTCCCACAGGGGACGAGGCCGGGGCTTGGCCACCCGCAAAGGGAGCCTGCGGACCACCAACAGGACGCCCGCCCATACCCATCGGCCCCTGCGGACCACCAACGGGACGCTGCCCCATACCCATCGGAGCCTGCGGACCACCAACAGGACGCTGCGGTCGGATTTCAGGGTTCTGCGGCATGACCGTCGTCTCGGGCAGGAACGCAGCAGAGCGTCCCGGAGCGGCAGTCGGGTTCTGCGGCATGACCGTCGTCGCCTCCGAATCCACACCCGAACGACGCGGCAACGGACCAGGACGCTGCGGCATGACCGTCGTCGCCTCCGAATCCACACCCGAACGACGCGGCAACGGACCAGGACGCTGCGGCATCACGGTCGTCGCCTGCTGATCGACAGCCGGGGATTGAGGAGCGGAAGGAACTCCACCGCCGCCGGGCACCGGCGTTGCTTTGCCTGCACCCGTACGCTTAAGGCCACCGTTTTGGCCAAGGTCACCTGCGCTCGGACGCCTACGCTCCGATAGCGGAGTCACAGCGCTTTCGGCGAAGCGCTGGGCAGCCGAGGCTGACAAAGCGACCTGCGAGTCGGGGGATTCGTGCTGAGCAGCCGATCCTTGGTCTGTCTGTCGGGATTCTGTCACGATCAGTCCTTCCGTACTCAGACGTTCCGCGTGCGTGCGGTCACGGCTTGGGAGACAACATTTTGTTGATCGGCGATGGATGTTAGGCGAAGGAATTCCCTTCGATTCTCCACTACCGTCGCAAGTTTCTGGCGGTCAGCATCGATACGCGCCGGGTCAGGTCCGTGCTTAGCCATGATGCATTGGTCAAGTCCAAGAGAAGCGAGGTTTGCCAGGAAGGAACGCATCGCGCGAGTTGCATCGCGCCCACCTCGCGTTGACCACTTAATAGAGGCCTTCTGCACGCGCTTGTCTGTGGCCATCGTCACCTCGCCTGGGAGCACCCATCCGGTGCGTACATAGGGGACCAAGCCCTTGCGGATTTTCGCTCGCTGCTGGCTTGTTGCTCTCAGCAGCAGGAGCGCCCACAGGATGAAGCCGGGTACATAAATGACACCGTACATGGTATAGAATCCCCGGTCGCCGAAATATGCTGCGCTGCCATTCCACGTCAGATGGATGAGCATGGCACACACCCAAAAGATCGTGACGATGCCAGCCCTCATCCATCCGTTCTTGAACGAGAGCAGGGCCAGAGCCAAACCGATTCCGGTCATGGATGTTGCCATCACGTGCAAGAACGGACTCATCAGGCCGCGCAGAGCGACCAGCCACAGAAGGTGCGCCGTTCCCTCTGGTTCTCCGCGCAGGTAGTAGAGGATGTCTTCTGTGAACATGAAGCCAGCTGCTGACAATCCCCCGTAGATGGCACCATCGAGGACGGAGTTGATGTTGGTGCGACGAACGACGACGATGATGATCACGCCGATGGCTTTGAGGGTTTCCTCGACGAGGGGAGCGACGAAGGTTGTGGACAGAGCGTTCGCCGTATCAAAGTTGCCGAGTGAATAGTCTAGGTTCTTGCCCAGCGCAGTATTCACGATGCCAGAGGACAGGGTTGCGATGCCCGCGCCCCACAAAAACACTGCGACCTTGGTTTTCCATGGCTCGGGGGCCCACCGGTCCAGGCGGTGCAGGAACGCGAGAACGATCCCCAGGGGAATGAGGGCAAGCAGAGTAGTTTTCACGAGTGCCAGGTAGCTCGATGCCACCGGCGAGAGGAAGAAAACGGTTAGGCCGATCAGGCCGATAATCCCGGCAGCGGTCAGGACGATTTCAAGCCAGGGGAAGGAATGCTGAGCCTTCGGTGGCTGCCACACGGGAGCAGCTTCGTCGGGCGCGGGCGAACCAATGCTGCTGGCCTCACCGATGGCGGTGGCACTGAGCTTCTTGAGCCGGTAGTCTTCGCCCGGCCCTCCCCAATGGGCGCGTCGCATATCAGTATCCTCGTCCGCCAATGTGTGTATCGTCGTCAAAGTCAATGGGTTCCGGTATCGGAGCGCGCCCAGCGAGCCTGAGCAATTTTACCATTCGTGCGGAACGCAGGGCCCGAACCCCCGCGACGTCAACGTTGTGCACATTTCGCGTCAATTCGATGCGGTAGCAGGTTGCGTCGAGAGCCTCGAGGCGAGCGGCGGCCTGCGGATCCGAGGTTATTGAGCAACGCACCTCAGGAGTGAGCGTGTCACGGATGGCGCGTGATAGCGCCGACGCTCGTTCCAATCGTGCCGTGACCTCCACACGATCTCCCCTACGCGAGGCCGTGGTTCGTCGGTCGAGGCCATCGGTCGTTAGCTGGTCACCGTCGTCGTGGATGGAGGCGCGCGCGACGTCACGCATAGCCTCGGCCTCTCCCCCATTGAAAGGAGCAGTCTGTGCCAGGAGTGAGGCTTCGGAGGCACGGCGCAACAGCAGACGTGAGAGCGCGTCGCGCGAGGCGATAATGCGCTGGTGCAGACGGTCGAGCCTGCGTGCCCGACTGATCGCTGCTCCGACGCTGATTGCGAGCGCGACGAGGACGAGGACAATGGCGAAAAGAACCCAAGCGGACAGTGAGATCACGACAGCGATTCTCCTCGCTTTTTATGACGACGGAACAGATGACGCGTCCGGCGCGGACCGGAGGTTGCGGGACTACCCATGTCGATGGCCAGTTTGTATACCTCGAAAACCTTGTCTGCGACGACCTCCCAATCGTATTGAGCCGATGAGCGCTGGCCGGCGTTGGCCAGCGCGTCGAGCCGCGCCGGATCCCCCAGCAGGTCAATGAGGGTAGCCGCCAAGGCCTCGGAGCTGCCTGTCTCGAAGAGGGCACCCGCGCGCCCATCCTCCAGGACCGCGCAAAAGGCCGGAATGTCGGAGGCAACGACTGCGGTGCGCGCGGCCATCGCCTCGACCAGAACGATGCCGAAGGACTCGCCTCCCGTCTGCGGAGCGACGTAGACGCTCGCGCCCGCCAACAGGGATTCCTTCTCCTCGTCGCTAATGCCACCCAGGAAGGATACTGATTCGCCGAAACGAGCCACGGCCTCGCGACAATCGGGGGCGTCTCCCCGGCCAGCGATCAGGAAACGCGTGCCCGGGAAGCGCGCGAGGACAGTGTCGATTGCTCCGACGAAGATACTCAGCCCCTTACGTGGCTCGTCGAGACGCCCAAGGAACACGACGACAGGACGCTCCTCGGTGGCAACCCACTGAGGAAGGGGCGTCGCCGTGCGGAACGAGGCAGTCTCCACACCATTCGGGATGATGACTGCGTCACCACCATGGTGTTCGATGAGAGTGCGCCGTGCCTCCTCGGACACGGCGATGCGCACGCCAATGCGCTCCATGTAAAGCCTCATCGGGGCCGAGGCAATGGCGCGGGAAACCGAACGACCGAGCGCCGCGTGGAACGTGCCGACCAGCGGGGCGCGCGAGATCATCGCTGCCGCCATCGACACCGACGGCACAACGGGTTCGTGCACGTGGACAACGTCAAAGTCGTTCTCCTCCAGCCAGCGCCGCGTGCGCGTCATCGTCGTTGGCTTCACCGAAATGTTGGCAACAGAACCGTTGAAGGGAACTGATACCGAGGAGCCTGCGGATGTGATCCACTCGGGCAGGTCACGTGACGTTGACGGCGTCAGGACGCGCACGTCGTGGCCGCGTGAGCGGAGTTTGAGGGCAAGGTCGCGAATGTGGAAACCCACTCCCCCGGGAACGTCCCACGAATAGGGGTTCACGATCCCGATCTTCATCGATTCTTCCTCTCGTGCTCGGCCCGGGCACGGGCTAGGCGCTGGGGGTCCAAGTCGTCGATGAACACCCGCTGCATCATGTGCCAGTCTTCGGGTTTATCCGCCATCATCGCGGCGAACGCGCTGACCCACGCCTGTGTCAGTGCCTCCACGCGGTTGACACCGGGGGCGAGATCGGCTGGGACGGCGATGGGACCCACGCAGCGCACGCGCACGTCCGCCCCCGCCGGTGACTCGTTCTCGTAGGTAATGCACGCCGCGAAGAGTGGGCGTTCCAGCTTCAGCGCGAGGGCTGCGGGGCCGGCTGCGACGAGCGCGCGTCGCGTGCCTAGGTCCACTTCGATGCCAGAGCCGGAAATATCCCGGTCGGCCAGGAGGGGCACAATGACACTGCGTCCGCGTACGCGCTCGACGAGGGTAGCGAACACCGAGTCACCCTTGCCGACGCCGATGACTTCCATTCCCAAACCCTCGCGCAGGGCAACGAAACGCTGGAACAACGAACGCGGCTCGACCTTCTCAGCCACCGTGACGATTGTTCGCCCGTTCGCACACACCCATGCCCCCGCGCGATCCCAACTGCCCGAGTGCCCCAGGGCCAGAACGACCGGGCCGTCGACGCTGGCTGCGACGAGTTCCCCGAAGCCTTCGAAAGTGATGCCCTCTGCCAGCGGTGCCCCACGTCGCGAACCGAGCATGAGCTCCTCGGCGTAGTTGCGAATATGCGAGCGAACAGCGGCAACGACCAGCTCCTCCGCTGGCTCGCTACCAGTGAGCCGAGCCATATTGGCACGCAGACGTGCGATGGACGCTCCCCCACGCCGCGCCGCGATCCCAGCTCCGACGTAGGCCGCGCGCATGACGAGGCCGAGCGGAAGGCGGGGAGCAACAGTGAAAGCTACGGACAGGAGGGAAAAGGTCACTGGGTTCCCTCGTCGATGTGACGCGCAGTGAACCAGATGCGCTAGCAAACGGTCACGAAGGATGCGAACGCCACCCAGGTTAGGCCGACGGCCAGCACCCACTCGGGTGCTCCCAGGCTCATGATTATCGCCGACCCCATACCAACGATCAGGCGATCCGTGCGCTCGGCAATACCGAGTTTGGCGACGACACCGACCGATTCCGCGCGTGCACGCGCATAGGGCACAGCAGCCGCACCGATGATCGAGCAGATACCCGCGATGATCACCCATGTACGCACAGGGGAATCAGCCATGCGGAAGATCGCGAAAGCAGTCAGCGATCCGAAGACCGCGCCGTCGGCGAGCCGGTCAAGCGTCGAATCCAGGAAGGCACCGAAGCGCGTTCCGCCGGTCGTCATACGCGCCAGCGTTCCGTCGACCGAATCGCCGAACATCACGACCGCCAGGGCGATGCCCCCCTGCCAGATCCACCCCCGCGGGATACAGACGACCGCGACGGCCACGGACGCGACCGTCCCAGCCACCGTCACCATGTTCGGGGTCACGCCCATGCGCGCGAGCACGCGAGCCAGGGGCGTGAACACGGCCTTGGTGATTGATCGTCCGTGGTTGCCGAGCATCAGCCCTCCTTCGGCCAGGCGGCGGCGAGCCGGGCGCGCGCGTCCTCAAGTAGTTCAGGCACAGCCTTCGTGCGCGCGATGATGGGGAGGAAGTTCGCATCCCCCGCCCACCGAGGCACGACGTGCTGGTGAAGGTGAGCGGCAATGCCTGCACCCGCGACCTCACCCTGGTTCATGCCCAGGTTGAAGCCGTGCGGTCCGGCAACCTCGCGGCTGACCCGCATGGCGGTAGCCGTCAGTTCTCCCAGCTCCACGCGCTCGGCGTCGGTCAGCTCCGTGTAGTCGGACACGTGACGGTACGGGCACACCAGCAGGTGGCCTGAGTTGTAGGGGAACAGGTTCATGAGCACAAAGCAGGTGGCCCCTCGGTGAACGATGAGTCCCTCGTCGTCAGCTTTGCCCGGCGCACTGCAGAACGGGCAGGTCCTGTCGCTCGCATCGGCTGGTTTACCTTCTCCGTGGATGTAGGCCATCCGGTACGGGGTCCAGAAACGACCGAAGCCGTCCGGGACGCCCGCGAGCTCGCGGGCGTCCTCGGTGGGCAACGGTTCGGGGTGTGTGCCCGGCTCCGTCATGGTGCTCACGCCTCGTCGAGGCCGTCGATCTGGTCGGCGTTGTTGCGCTGCTCGATGTGCGAGACGATCAGCTCGACGGCGCGATCAACGGCAACGCCGTTGTGCTGCGAGCCGTCACGCAGGCGGAAGGACACGGCCCCGGCCTCGACGTCCTCGCCGCCGGCGATGAGCGTGAAGGGGATCTTGTCCTTTGAGGCGTTGCGGATCTTCTTGCCGAAGCGGTCATCCGACAGGTCGGTCTCGACACGTACGCCGCGCTCGCGCAGCTTGGCGGCAACGTCCTTGACGTAGTCGTCGAAGGCCTCCGCGACCGGGATGAGGCGGACCTGGACGGGCGAGAGCCACGCCGGGAACGCGCCCGCGTAGTGCTCGGTGAGAACGCCGATGAAGCGCTCGACGGAACCCAGCTTCGCGGAATGGATCATGACGGGGCGCTGACGAGTACCGTCGGCGGCCGTGTACTCCAGGTCGAAGCGCTCGGGCTGGTTGAAGTCGTACTGGATCGTCGACATCTGCCACGTACGGCCGATGGCGTCCTTGACCTGCACGGAGACCTTGGGGCCGTAGAAGGCGGCACCGCCCGGATCGGGAACGAGGTCGAGGCTGGTCGCAGCACACGCGTCCTCCAGAGCCTTGGTGGCGGCCGCCCAGTCCTCGTCTGAGCCGATGAACTTGTCCTTCTTCTTGCCATCCTCGTCGCGCGTGGACAGCTCGAGGTAGAAGTCCTTCAGGCCGAAGGCGGAGAGGATCGAGAGGAAGAACTCGATCTGGCTACGGATTTCTTCGGAGGCCTGCTCGGGCGTGCAGTACGTGTGCGAGTCGTCCTGCGTGAAGCCACGCATACGTGTCAGGCCGTGGACGACGCCGCTCTTCTCATAGCGGTAGTCGTGGCCCAGCTCGTAGAAGCGCAGGGGCAGCTCGCGGTAGGAGCGACCGCGCGAGCGGAAGATGAGGTTGTGCATCGGGCAGTTCATGGCCTTGAGGTAGTACTCCTGGCCCGCCTTGGTGACGTCACCCTCAGCGTCGCGTTCCTCGTCCACGAGCATGGGCGGGAACATCGTGTCCGCGTAGTAGGGCAGGTGACCCGACGTGTGGAAGAGTCCGCCCTTGGAGATCTCGGGGGTGTGCACGAAGTCGAAACCGGCCAACTTGTGTCGGTCGGTCACGTAGGACTCGATCTCGTGGCGCAGGATGCCGCCCTTGGGGTGGAAGATGACCAGGCCGGGGCCGATCTCCTCGGGGAAGGAGTACAGGTCCAGCTCGGCTCCGAGGCGACGGTGGTCGCGGCGCTCGGCTTCCTTGATGCGCTCCTGGTAGGCGACGAGATCCTCCTTGGAGGCCCAGGCGGTGCCGTAGATGCGCTGAAGCTGGTCGTTCGACTGGTCGCCCTTCCAGTAGGCGGCCGAGGCCTTGGTCAAGGCGAAGCCGTTGCCGATCAGCTTGGTGGAGGGCAGATGGGGGCCGCGGCACAGGTCCTTCCAGGCGACGGAGCCGTCGCGGCGGACGTTATCGTACATGGTGAGGGTCGCGCCGCCAACCTCGACGGAGGCCCCCTCGGCACCCTTGCCCTTCGTGGTGACGAGCTCGAGCTTGTAGGGCTGCTCGGCCAACTCAACCACGGCCTCGTCCTCGGAGACCTCGCGGCGCACGAAGCGCTGGCCTTCCTTGACGATGCGCTTCATACGCTTCTCGAGCTCACGCAGCAGCTCGGGGGTCACCGCATCGATGTTGCCGAAGTCGTAGTAGAAGCCATCGGTGATGAACGGGCCGATGCCGAGGTTCACGTCGGGGAAGACGTCCTGAACGGCCTGCGCGAGCACGTGCGTGGCGCTGTGGCGCAGGATGTTCAGGCCATCCTCGCTGGCCAGGGTGATGGCCTCGACGGTCGTGCCCTCCTCAAAGGGGGTCGCGAGGTCACGCGGCGTGCCGTCAACCTTGATGGCGACGACGTCACGGGACTTTTCGAACCACGTCGTGCCCGTGGTCCCCGCTGGTACGGTCTGGTTTTCTCCGTCGATGACGAGCGAGATGTCGGGCACGGTGTCTCCTTGTTCGATTCGTTCGAGAGCTTTAGTCACTAGTGGGATTCTATCCCTGCTGACCCCGCCGTTCAGGAGCGGGCGTGCCAGTCCTTGACGGCTTTGGCCGCACTCAAGGCGCGATAGGTGCTCTTCTTAATGGGCATATCCCAGCCGCCGGGCACGTCTGTGAAGTGCGAGGCAAAGGCGCTCTTGTACTTGCCGACGCTGTAGAGTTCGGGGCAACGCGGCGAGTGCGCGCCCATAAGGTCGAATTCGCGTACGCCGTCGCGCGCCAGGAATTCGGCTGCTAGGAAGTCCAAAACGGGGGGCTGGCGCAGGCGTCGGCCGGCCTCCGTGGAAGCACCGTATTCGGCCTGTGCGCGAATGCCCTCAATCAGACAGAAGTCCCAGCACAGGATATTGCCGTCGGCGTCACGCATCGAGAAGATGCGCGCGTGCTTGGGGCCGAGAGTCGTGAGCAGGCTCATGTAATAGTCCTTGGGGTGAGGACGGAAACCATCGCGCTCGGCGGTCTCTTCCATGACGGCGTAGTACTCGTCGATGACCTCGGCGGCGTTGGCTGTATCCTCATGGAAGGTGATGCCTTCGGCTTTGCCTTTCTTCAGGCCGGAGCGGATCGAGCGCTTACCGGACTTGGGCATGGTGGCCAGAATCGCGTCCTCGGTCTTGCCGGAGGTGTCGATAACGACGGTGCGGTCGTAGGAGATGGTCTGCAGCGGCATGACCAGGTCGGGGTGCTGGTAGATGGCGTGCAGGCGCACAAAGACGACGGACTTGTCCCGCTCCTTGATCTCGCGCACCAGGTCGGCGCGCAGCGCGGCCTCACGTTCCGGGCTGGCTTCCTTCACCCAGGCGGGACCCCACTTGGCCCACAGGTAGTGCACGCCGCGCACCGTGTACTTGTAGAGGGTGATGAAGGCGACCTTGGTGTCGTCCTCGTACCAGGCGTAGCGTCCCCACACGCCGTGTCCCTGCGACTTTTCGAAGGTCTCCCACACGCAGGTCTGTTCGATCGGCAGGGAGCGGTCCTGGAATCCGGAGACTGCGGCAATCTTGTCTTCTTGAGAGATGGGCACGAGTGAGGTGGTCGTCATGGTGTCCTCAGTTTGTTGTAAATGTCTGTCGCGTGTAGGTAGGTGGTCAGTGTAGCAGGGGCTGCTCCCCCGTTGACGAGGTCGTGGCCGGGTCTCGGGTCCAGTTCCCTCGGGCGGGTGACCGCCTCAGTACGAGGTTTCGGTGGGCTTCGGGTAGTAACGCGCGAACTTGCGGCGGTGGTTTTGCTTCTGAAGCCACACGGTCAGGTTACGGCGCGGGTCCTTCTCGGTGGGGTTCAGGAGCAGGTCGAAGCGGCGTCCCTCGCGGATGATGCGCTTGACGCGCGCACGTAGATCGGTGTCGATGATGTAGCGCAGGAGCAGCGAGTCGGGAACCAGCGTGTAGAGGATCTCGTCCTTGGCCTGCGTCTGCTCGCAGGCCTGGCCGTCGATGAGGTCAGCAACCATCGGGATCATGGGGTTGGCACCGGCGGCGGCCATGTACCAGTTGTTACGGCCAATACGGGGGTTAACCTCGAAGAAAACGGCGCGTCCGTCGCGCGGGTCGATCTTGACATCGAAGTTCGCGAACCCACGGTAGCCGTTCTCGGTGAGGAGCGTGCAGGCGCCTTTCCACAGCGCAGGGAAGTTCTCAGTGATCATGGCGACAGGGTTACCGATCATAGTCGGAGCATGGTCTTCGAGGAGCACGCGGGCCGAGCCGATGAGCGTGACTTCACCGCGCGAATCCACGTAGGCAGTGATCGAACGCATCGCGGTGTTGTCCCCGGGGATCAGTTCCTGGACGAGGAACGTGTCGCGGAAGCCCGCATCCTTCAGAGTCTTCCAGAGCTGAGTCAGTTCCTCAGGCGTGTCGATGAACCAGATCTTGCGCTTGCCCTCAAACTCGAGGACGTCGTAGGGTTCGCCGTTAGCGGCTTTGGCCACCACGGGGAACGTAAAGGGGATCTCCGGGGCCGCCCAGGCCTCGTCCGTGGCGTTGGAGAAGTCCACCTCGACCGTGCCGGGCGTGTCGATGCCGGCGCGCTCGCAGGCGCGCGCGAACTCTGCCTTGTCAGTGAGCCTCTCCATGACCTCCAGGTTCGGGAAGGGCAGCGCATAGTGGCGCGAGAGCTTGTCCATGTTGCGGGCCACGAACGCGGAGAAGATGTCATGGTTCGCCATGAGGATGAGTTTCTTGTCGGGGAGCTCCCCCGCGATCATCATGAGCGTGTCGAGGAGCTGGGCGTCGGTGGCGTGTGCGCTCACGTGGCGGACATCGAAAAAGTGTGACCGTGTGATCGATTCGGTCGGCTGGGACCCCACACAGATGCAGCGGCACCCGAAGGCTTCATTGAAACAGCGGCCAATTCCGTATACGCCGAAGTCCCCTCCGATGATCACAGGAAGGATGTCCTGGCGGGGAGAGAGCGGGCGAGGCCGAGTCAGGTAGTCAATCGTCATGCCACCAGCCTAGCGCCTGGTAGGATACAGAACGATCCCTGAGACTTGACTCACCTACCCGAAAGTCCATCATGAGTGCCCAGTTCCCGCCCAACAATCGCCAGCCGTATCCGCGTCAGCCGATGGGCGGATACCAGCAAGGCGGCTACCAACAGGGCGGCTACCAGCAGGCACAGCCTCAACAAAGCGGCTACCAGCAGAGCGGATACCAACAGCAAGATGGCTACCAACAGGGCGGATACCAACAAGCGGGTCCACAGCAGCGCGGGTATCAGCAGGGCGTCCAGCAACGCTACGGCGCGCCCATGCCCAGGCAGCCTCGGCCCGCCATGGTAGCGATGGATGATTCTTCGGATGACAATACGAGAAAGATGATCATTGCCGCGATTATCGCTGGCGTCTTCGTCATTACGCTGGTGTGCGGCTTTCTGCTGAAGGACTACTTCTTTTCCGAAGTTGTCGTCTCGGAGGGTTCCTCTCGCCAGACAACATCGGAAGCCGCAGCGAGTACGCAGATACATCCATTCGTCGCCCTCACGACGCCTACTGCCTCCTCAGAATCCTATGTTCCTACGCTCTGATCTTCTGCCCGCCGCTCGTGTCAATGCCGACCCGTGGTGGAAAAATGCGGTCCTCTACCAGGTATACCCCCGCTCTTTCCAGGACACGAACGGCGACGGGATCGGAGATCTCAACGGTATCTACAGCCGCCTCGAGTACCTGGCATGCCTCGGGGTCGACATCATCTGGATCTCCCCCATCTATCGCTCGCCGCAGGCCGACAACGGCTACGACATCTCCGACTACCGCGACATCGACCCGCTATTTGGCGACCTGGCGGCCTTTGACGCCCTTGTTGCGCGCGCCCACGAGCTGGGTATGCGCGTGGTGATGGATCTGGTCGTCAACCACACGTCGATCAAGCACCTGTGGTTCGTTGAATCGGCATCCGGGCGCGAGTCCGCACGCCGCGACTGGTACTACTGGCGTGATCCACGCCCAGGCCTCGAACCGGGCACGCCGGGCGCAGAGCCGACGAACTGGGAGTCTTTCTTCGGTGGTTCTGCCTGGGAGTACGATCCAACCTCGGGCCAGTACTACCTCCACTTGTTTGCCCGCGAGCAGCCGGATCTGAACTGGGAAAACCCGCAGGTGCGCGACGCGGTCTACGACATGATGAACTGGTGGCTTGATCGCGGTGTCGACGGCTTCCGTGTCGACGCAATCGACGTTATCTCCAAGCGCCCGGGCCTGCCCGATGGAGGTCCCGCCCGTGCTCCCTTCGGTGTCGGTCACGAGTGCTTCGCTGATGGCCCTCGCCTGCACGAGTTCCTCCAGGAGATGCACGAGCGCACGTTCGCGCTCCACCCCGGCACGTTCACGGTCGGCGAGGCTTCCAATGCCTCCCCCGAGTCTGCCCTTCTGTTCTGTGATCCGGCCAGGCGCGAGTTCAACATGCTCATCCAATTCGAGCACGTGAACCTCGGTCAGGAGAACGGGAAGTTTTCCCCGCGTCCCCTGGCTGACGGCGAGTTGGCCGACGTACTGACTCGCTGGCAGGAGACCCTGGGCGAGCGTGGCTGGAACGCCCTGTACCTGGAAAATCACGACCAGCCGCGGGCGGTGGCGCGCTTCGGGGATCCCGAGAACGCCTGGTTCGAGTCTGCGACCGCCCTGGCGACCGCGTATTTCCTGCAGCGTGGTACGCCCTTCATCTACCAGGGCCAAGAGATCGGCATGCTCGGCGGGCAGTTCACCCGACCAACCGATTTCCGCGACGTCGAGTCCCTGAACTACCTGCGCGCCCACACCGGCGATGATGTGCCCGCCGGTCTGGCAGCTATCTCGCGCGACAACGGGCGCACCCCGATGCAGTGGGATTCCTCCCCTAACGCCGGGTTCACGAGTGGAACGCCTTGGATCGACGTGCCTGCCTCGGCCTCGTATATCAACGTAGAGACGCAGATGGAGGACTCTTCCTCCATCTACGCGTACTACCGCGCGCTCATCGAGGCACGCCACCGAGTGCCGGCACTGACGGCTGGTTCCTTCGAACGTATCGACGCTGGCGATCCTGCCCTGTTCGTCTATCAGCGCTCCTGTGAGGGGTCCGCTGTTCTCGTTGCCGTAAATCTCTCGGGACGCGCAATCATCCCGTCAGGCGCTCTCGTCGACGAGGCCTTCCCCTCTTCGCGCTGGAACCTGTACCTGGGAAATATGCCGGGTTCCCATCCCGACACCGAGCAAGAAACACTGAACCCGGCCCCGGCCTCGTCCATGGCCCCCTGGGAGGCACGCGTCTACCTGGCGGCACGCTAAACGCTAACGGGTACTGAAGACGCAGACACGAGTGGGTGGGAGGAACATTATTCCTCCCACCCACGTCAGTTATGCGCGTGCCACGCGAGATTCAGCGATGGCGACGCTTGGCTGCCACGAACGACAGACCCGCGATCACGACGATTCCCGCCAACACGCCCAGCCCAGCGGCATCGGTACCCGTCGACGCCAAGTTCGGCGGCGACGACGGTGTCACCGACGGAGTCGGGGCCGGGGTGGAGGGCGTCTCCGAAGGGGTCGGCGACGGCGTTGGCGACGGCGTGGGGGCCAGCGTATTCGTCAGGGTGAGCGCGAAGATGTGGTCATCACTCAGTGTGAAGCTCGCCTCTCGGTTGCCAGCTGCCAGCGTGACGCCATCGGCGGTCTCAAACACACGACTCTCCGCATCATTCCAGGTGATCTCAGCAGCCTCGGGCAGATCTCCCTCGGACACGGTCACCTCGGTGCCTGGCGGCAGTGGCGCAGGGTAGGTGTAGGTTTCGCCAGCCTTGATGGTCGCCTCGAAGGTCTTGTTCACCGTGGGGTCAGCGGCGTTCTTCAGCGTGATCTCCAGCGTATAGTCGAGGTCCTTCGCAGCCTCCGGCAGGTCACCCTCAACCTTCTTCGTCACCGAGAACGTCTGGTGAGCGTTGGCGTCGGCGACCGCACCGTAGCGCAGCACCTTCGTAATCGGGTCGACCTTTTCGCCGGGAACGTTGTAGGTCACGGTGTTAGAAAACTCCCCAGCAACATCACTGGCTCGCTTAGCACCCTCAACGCGGGCCGGCAGCAGGATGATCGCCGACTGATTGGCGGGGATCTCACCAAGCGCGACCGTCACCTTGGTAGGCGTGCACTGGATCTGAGCAGCCGCACCGAATGCGCCATTGGACGTGTCCTTGTCACGGCGCAGGCCCTCAGAGGTGGTCGGGTCGGTCACGAGGTAGGTGTGAGTCCTCGTGTACTCGTTGACCGTGTCGCAGTCAAAGCTCCAACTGGAGTCGGCGGGTGCCTCGTCGACAATGGATGCACCCGTCACAGCCGTATCACCCGCAGGCAGCACGACGCGCCACATGATGGCTTTGTTCTCATCGCCATCCTCAGAATCGGACAGGTTAATCCAACCGTCCTTCTGGTAGCGGGCTTCACCGGGGGTACGACGCGTCATCTCGAGATCACGCGTGACCTTTCCACCAATCTCGACGACGTAGGTCTCGCCCCCGGGGCCGGAATAGCTGGCCAGCCCATGCGTCGTGACCGTGCCGTACCACTGCGCAGCGGACTCGACCTTGTCATTAAAGATGATGGTCACCGTCCCATCAGTGGCCCAGGTTCCGCAGCCGACGGCGACATTGTCGTGGGAGTACACCGTAAAGGCACGCGCAACGTTCGGGCGCAGAACGGTCTCGCCCGTCGCCCGATTGACGACATTCGCGTTGTAGGTGAAATAGTCACCGGCCTTCACGCGTCCCTCGGTCTGCCAAGGAAGTTTCACTCCCAGATCCCACCAGTCCCCCACGGCGTGAACCTCATGTCCCGTATGATCAACGAGCTGAGCCTTGTCCCAATCCAATGTGACCTTGTCGCTCACATTCGTCACCGGTGCTGGACAGGCCGGCGCGTCGGCGTGTGCAGGGAGCGACGCGGAGACGACTTGTGTGACGCCAAAGAAACTCAATACCAGTGCACATATTGCAAGAAGGGCACCACAGTGACGGTGCTTCAACGCAACCATAGAAAACTCCTGTCAACGGGATGCGCGACGACGTCGCTTCACACCCCGTCAGTGTATGCCATTACCCTGTAATTAGGTCAAGATACGCGTTGACCCCCGCCTCACAACCGGTGAAAACATGGTTTGTAAGCCGTTTAATCCGTACTGTTTTGCCATTTATATGCAGACTGTAAACTTTGAAAGTTCGGGCGTGTCGAAACGGTGGGTGCCGATGCATGACCAGCACGAATGATCAACGAACAGACACGCCTATTTGACCGTACTAACCGACTGGTATGAGTTCGAACCCCCAGACGTTCGCAGCGGGCAACCACCCAAGATAAATGCCCTTACCATCCCATCGAACGACACATCCCACACAGGTGCATCGCACACCATATTCACCCATTTTGCAGCAGGACAACCAGTCAGCCATTCCCCCTTCAAGCTCGCCACATGCACCCAAGTCGGGCAATCAGAACACCCACACAACCACGAGTGGTATTCATCACCCCATGCGCGGCTAAACCCGCCTGGCGGAACCTGGCGTGGCTACCCAGCCGCAAGCAGATGGATTAACGAACACATATGCTGGTCGAGTCCGCCTGAGAGATCTTTGAAATAACGTTGTTGCAATTCCAAGGGTTACGCCCCCCTTGAAAGTTCGAGTAGCCGATAACCCCACAACATCAGGGAAAATACAAAAAGCCGAACCGCACGGTCCGGCTAATATGGTGGGCGATACTGGGATCGAACCAGTGACCTCTTCCGTGTGAAGGAAGCGCGCTACCCCTGCGCCAATCGCCCGAGGTGGGTACGGGATTCGAACCCGTGTATACGGCTTTGCAGGCCGCTGCCTCGCCTCTCGGCCAACCCACCACGCCCAATGGGATCGTGTGGATTCCCGATTGAGAGCGGATGACGGGACTCGAACCCGCGACCCTCACCTTGGCAAGGTGATGCTCTACCAACTGAGCCACATCCGCGTGAACCGCTTGTGCGGCTGGGCTAATGCCCGATAACCCCAAGGGGTTTCCGTGGGCGATACTGGGATCGAACCAGTGACCTCTTCCGTGTCAGGGAAGCGCGCTCCCGCTGCGCCAATCGCCCGAGCGGATGACGGGACTCGAACCCGCGACCCTCACCTTGGCAAGGTGATGCTCTACCAACTGAGCCACATCCGCGTTGTCTCCGGAACGTTTCCGTTCCTTGCAACGGGTAAAACCTTAACAGACCTTCCGGCGAGAATGCAAAACGAAACCGCAGTAATCCAAGTCACACGCCCATTTTTGCCCGGATTATCACCAGTTGTGCGGTGTTCATGCCACCCTTATTCGTATGGAAACTCGACCTGGTAAGGCGTACCCGCTGGGCGCCACCTTTGATGGAACCGGCACCAACTTCGCGATCTACTCATCGGTCGCCACCGCAGTCACGCTGTGCCTGCTCGATGATGACCTGAACGAAATGCGCATCCCCATGACTGAGGTGGACGCCTACGTGTGGCATGTCTACGTGCCGCAGGTGCGCGCCGGCCAGCGCTACGGCTACCGCATCGACGGACCATGGGATCCCATGAACGGTCTGCGCTGCGACCCCTCCAAGCTCCTACTCGACCCCTACGCCAAGGCTATTGAGGGCCAGCTGAAGGATTCCCTCTCCCTCCTCTCCTACCGTTCCGACGATCCTCTCGTCCCGAAGGGGGGAGATTCCGCCGCCGCCACGATGCACTCCATCGTCGTCAATCCCTTCTTCGACTGGCAGGGCGACCACAGCCCGGGCCACGACTACTCCGAGTCGATCATCTACGAGGCACACATCAAGGGCATGACGATGCGCCACCCAGAGATCCCAGAGGAGCTGCGCGGCACCTACGCAGGCATGGCGCACCCGGCGATTATCGAGCACCTGACAAAGCTCGGCATCACCACGGTCGAGCTCATGCCGATCCACCAGTTCACGAACGATACGACGCTCCAGGCCAAGGGGCTGTCGAACTACTGGGGCTACAACACGATCGGATACTTCGCCCCACACAACGGTTACGCGGCTACGAAGGACCCCGGCGCACAGGTCTCAGAGTTCAAGGCAATGGTCAAAGCACTGCACGCCGCAAACATCGAGGTCATCCTCGATGTTGTCTACAACCACACAGCTGAGGGCAACCACATGGGTCCGACGCTGTCATTCCGCGGCATTGACAACCCGTCGTATTACCGCCTCGTGGATGGGGATCGTCGCCACTACTTCGACACGACGGGAACGGGCAACTCCCTGCTCATGAGTTCCCCTCAGGTCCTCCAGCTCATCATGGACTCCCTGCGCTACTGGGTGACCGAGATGCACGTCGACGGCTTCCGCTTCGATCTAGCCTCCACGCTTGCACGTCAGTTTGCTGAGGTCGACCGACTCTCCGCATTCTTCGACCTTATCCACCAGGACCCGATCGTCTCGCAGGTCAAGCTCATCGCGGAGCCCTGGGACGTGGGCTCGGACGGCTACCAGGTGGGCGGCTTCCCTCCCCTGTGGTCGGAGTGGAACGGGAGATACCGCGACACGGTGCGTGACTTCTGGCGCGGCGAATTCTCCTCGTTGCCCGGCTTCGCGTCCCGTTTGGCGGGTTCCTCGGACCTGTATGGGACGACGGGCCGCAAGCCGATGGCATCCATCAACTTCGTCGTTGCCCACGACGGCTTCACACTGCGCGACCTCGTGTCCTACAACGAGAAACACAACGAGGCGAACGGTGAGGGCGGCGCGGACGGCGCGAATGATAACCGGTCGTGGAACTGTGGCACCGAGGGAAACACGGACGACAAGGACATCATTGAGTTGCGCTACCGCCAGCAGCGCAACTTCCTGACGACCCTCATGTTCTCCCAGGGCGTACCGATGATCGCCCACGGCGACGAACTAGGTCGCACCCAGCGCGGCAACAACAACGCGTATTGCCAGGACAATGAGCTGTCGTGGATCGACTGGGACCTGGACAAGCACGACCACAAGCTCCTGCAGTTCACGCGCGACCTGATCCATCTGCGCCGCGATCACCCGGTCATGCGCCGTCGCCGCTTCCTCGAAGGGCCTGCCAAGCGTGGCGGCGAGTCTGAGCTGGGTGAGATCGAGTGGTTTACACCCGCTGGCACGCACATGACGGAAGAGGAATGGAACCAGCCGTGGGCGCGCTCGACGATGGTCTTCTACAACGGGGATGCGATTCGTGAACCCGATGCCGACGGACGCCGGATCCTCGACGACGATTTCCTGCTGCTGATCAACGCTGCGCCGGAGGCGGTTGACTTTACACTCCCCGACGCAAAGTATGGGTCCCTGTGGCACACGGTTGTTGACACGGCGGGCGACGATGACCACCGAGACTACCGCTCGGGAGACACCGTCCATGTCAGGCCACATACCGCCTTTATTCTGCGTAATCCACGTCGCCTGTAAAACTCAGGGGTCATCTCGATACGTTGCAGGAAACACGTACCCGCTACTTATCGAGATGGCCCCGCGCGGCGCGTCTGTAACAAAAGACAAGATGACACCCGTACGATTTCAATCGTGAATGAGAACGCGGTGCCCGAGGACTTTGTTCGGGCCCTGCTGTCCCTGCGACAGGCCTCCCACCTGCCGCATATCCTCCTCGAGGAGGTGCCACCGCCTCGTCGGCTGGCTCCTTTTACAGCTGCGCTCGCGATGCGCACGATCGATGAGGACAGCGCTGGACAGCCTTTGTCGACTGGTCGCATGGTCGTGTTGCACGACCCCGTGGGCCAGCTCGGCTGGAATGGCACGTTCCGTATCGTGTGTCAGATGCGCACTCAGGTGGATTCCATCATGGCTGTCGATCCGATGCTGTCGGAGGGCGTGTGGGGGTGGATGCTCGATTGCCTTGACGGTGCGGGCGCTGGTTTCCACGACATCACGGGCACGGTCACTCGTGAGATGAGCGAGGCGTTCGGTGGACTGGAGCTGCGAGGCTCGTCCCTGTTTGTCGAGGTCCGAGCCTCGTGGACGCCCAATAGCGAGTATCTTGGGGAGCATCTATTCGGGTGGGCGGACGCCATGCGCAAGACGGCCGGCATCGTTCCTACCCGTCACCTCGAAGGAGTTTGAGTGCTGGTAAACAATGGCGGTGGCTTGCCGCAGGGCGATACGGATAACCCGGAGCTTATCGCTCAGCCACGTGGGGGGATCCCTGCCGTCATTGATACCCGAGAAGGCCTCGAGAAGGCCGCACGCGCGCTGGCACAGGGTTCGACGCCGATTGCGCTGGACGTGGAGCGCGCGCAGGGGTTCCGTTATGGTTCGGACCCGTATCTGGTTCAGATCCGCCGCGAGGACGTTGGCTCGTTCCTGATTGACACCCATGCGCTGCCGGATCTGTCGGTGTTGCAGCCCGGTGTTGAGGACGTGTGGCTGCTGCACGATTGTCTGCAGGATCTACCGAATCTGCGTCAGGTGGGTCTGCGTCCGTCCGCTCTATTCGACACGGAGATTGCCGCTCGCCTCGTGGGTTTGGAACGTTTCGGTCTGGCGGCGGTGGCTGAGCAGGTGTTGGGCTTGGGCCTCGTGAAGGATCATCAGGCCTCGGATTGGTCGGTGCGCCCTCTGCCCAAGGAGTGGCTACGCTACGCGGTGCTCGACGTCGAGCTGCTCACGGAGCTGTATTACCGCCTATCGAAGCGCTTGGATCAGATGGGGCGTTGGGAGTGGGCACAGCAGGAGTTCGCGCACGCACTCAGCGTCGAGCCGCCGACTGCGAAGCCCGATCGGTGGCGTTCCCTTCCCGGGGCCGGCAAGATCCGTTCGCGCCGAGGTCTGGGTGTCCTCAAGGCGCTGTGGGAGACCCGTGAGTCAATCGCGCGTCGTATCGACATGTCCCCGGGGCGTCTGGTGCGTAACGCGGCGCTCGTGCGTGCGGCGTCGAATCCGCCTCCCAACAAGCGTGCCCTCATGTCCATCAACGAGTTCCGCTCCCCCATCGCCCGACAGTACGAGGATGAGTGGATGCGCGCGCTCGTGTCCGTGGCTGCCTTGACCGAGGACGAGCTGCCGCCCAAGCGCAAGCCAGTGCAGCCCGGCTCGATCCCGGAACCGCGCCAGTGGGTTCGCATCGACGAGGCCTCGGCTGCGCGCCTGGGTATCGTTCGTAGTGCGGTCGCCTCGGTGGCGGCCAGCGTGGGGCTGGCACCCGAGGTAGTGCTGGCTCCGCAGGTGCAGCGCTACCTCGCGTGGGCGTCCCTGGATCCTTCGCGTCCATCCGGTGACGAGCTCGAGGAGCGTATGGTGACGCGCGGAGCCAGGGACTGGCAGATCGATCTCACACTCGACCCCGTGTGTGACGCACTCGGCGTCTGAGGGGTCCGCTCGACGCATGGGTATGCGTGCGACGCGTGTGCGCCGAAGCCCCACCATTCATTGGTCCATTCGGGTCGGCTCGCCCGAGTAACGTGCGTCAGCGCGCTGCGACCGTGTTCACGAGGCCGCGAGCCGTCGCCTCAATTCCGTCTGCATCGTAGCCAAAGTCAGCGATCATCTGGGAACGTTCGCCGTGCTCGGGGAATCCCTGGGGGACGCCGAGGCAGCGCACGGGGGTACCAGATTCCGCGAGAGCATCACGCAGCGCCCAGCCGAAGCCGCCGTGCACGATGCCGTCCTCGACCGTGATCACGGCGTCGTAGTCGGCGGCCATGTCCACCAGATCGGACGAAATGGGAATGAGCCAGCGGGGGTCCACGACGGTGACGCTGATGCCGTCTGCGGCCAGTCGTCCCCCCGCCTTAATGGCGTCGGGCGCGCATGCTCCGGTTCCCACGATCAGTACTTTGGCGGGTGAGGACGGGCAGGCCTCGTCGAGGAGAACATCCACTCCCCCAACGCTGCGCAGCGCAGGCATCGGCTCAGACAGAGCACCCTTGCGGTAGCGCAGGACGGTGGGCGCGTCATCAACGTCGAGCGCTTCGCGCAGCTGGCCGCGCAGCGTGTCCTCGTCGCGGGGTGCGGCCAGACGCAGCCCCGGGATCAGCGAGCACATCGCGATATCCCAGACGCCGTTGTGGGACGCGCCGTCCGCTCCCGTAATTCCCGCTCGATCAAGGACAAGCGTGACGCCCGCCTTGTGCAAAGCAATGTCCATGAGAAGCTGGTCGAAAGCGCGGTTCAGGAACGTCGCGTACAGGGCGACAACGGGATGCGCGCCCTCGTAGGCCATGCCTGCAGCGGAGGCGACCGCCTCAGCCTCCGCGATGCCCACATCGATCACGCGACCCGGGTAGGCCTCGTGCATGGGACCTAAGCCAACCGGCAGCATCATCGCGGCGGTAATCCCGACGATATCCGTGCGCGTCGCGGCCTGGGCACAGATCTCGTCCGCGAAGACGCCGGTCCAGCCAAAGCGTTCAGGGGCGACCGGCAGGCCCGTCTCCGGGTGAATCGGGCCAACGGCGTGGAAACGGTCCGCAATGTCCTTCTCGGCGGGCTTGTAACCGCGTCCCTTCTCCGTGATGACGTGAACGATAACGGGTTCTTCGAGCATGCGAGCACGACGCAAGGCCGTCTCCACGGCGGCGATATCGTGCCCGTTCACAGGACCGATGTATTTGAGGCCCAAGTCCTCGAACATGACCTGCGGCAAGAGGGCATCCTTGAGTCCAGTCTTCAGGCCGTGCAGTGCATCGTAGGCGGCGCGCCCCGGCGTCCCGTGGCTGAGAAGATGTTGCTTACCCCATGCAAGCGCCTTCTCGTAGCCGGCGGAGGTGCGCAGCGCATCCAAGTGGTCAGCGAGGCCACCGATAGTCGGAGCGTAGGAACGGCCATTGTCGTTGACGACAATGACAATGCGTCGGTGCTTCGAAGCCGCGATGTTGTTGAGGGCCTCCCACGCCAAGCCACCCGTGAGCGCGCCATCACCGATGACGCCGACCGTCCACGTGCGTTCCCCATGTCGGTGTTTCTCACGTGAAATGCCATCCACCCACGCCAATGAGGCCGAGGCATGGGAGGACTCCAACACGTCGTGCTCGGATTCGGAGCGCGACGGGTAGCCCGACAATCCGCCCGGGCAGCGCAGCGCGGAGAAATCCTGACGCCCCGTGAGCAGCTTATGCACGTAGGCCTGGTGCCCCGTGTCGAAGACGATCGTGTCCTGGGGGGAGCGGAACACGCGATGCAGGCCAATCGTCAGCTCGACGACACCAAGGTTCGGGCCGAGGTGGCCACCCGTGCGCGACACGTTGTCGATCAAGAAGGCACGGATTTGCGCCGCCAACTGATCCAGCTGTTCCCGCTCGAGGCGACGCAGCTCCCGAGGGGTGGTACAGCGCGACAGCAAGTCACGCGTGCTTAGTGCTCCAGACATGGCTTCTAGTGTAAATGCCCAGCGTCTCACCTACAGATCAAATTATTCGCGCATCGGATCCCGATGCACGCAGGCCCCTAGCGGGCGCATTAAGATAGGAGTATTGGCTCGCCATACCGCTCAAGGAGGCACTATGTCCGTTACCGTCGCACCCCACGGCGTCTGGAAGTCCCCGATCACAGGCAACTCGTTCACTGCTCGATCCGTCACTCTATCCCAGGTTCGCGTGGACGGGCCAGATACCTACTGGGTGGAGGGTCATCCGCTTGAGGGCGGTCGTGGCACGCTTCTGCGCCGTCGGAGCACCGGTGAGACGGGAGAGGTCTTGCCGTTGATCGACGGTGTGCGTCTGCCAGACATTGGCACCCGCGTCCATGAGTATGGCGGCAAGGCGTACGCGGTGCACCACGGCGTCATCGTTTTCTCGGATCGCACCGACGGACGCGTGTACGCCTTTGATACGGCGGAGCCGCGCCGCGGCATACGACCGCTGACGACCCTGTCTCAGGTTCGTTACGGCGACTTCTGGATTGCCGACGTGCGCGGCCTCGTCTACGCGGTCGCCGAGGACCACTCGGGCGAAGGCGAACCCGTCAACTCCATCGTGGCAATTCCGCTGGACGGTTCGGCGGCGCGCAATAACGACGCCATCATTCCCGTCTTCGGCGGGACGGACTTCGCGCAGGCTCCAACGGTGTCCCCGGATGGCACGAAGCTGGCATGGATCTCGTGGAACCACCCGAACATGCCGTGGACCTACTCGCAGCTGCGCGTGGCGTCCCTGACTTTTGAGGGCACCATCGACCAGGAGGTCGTCCTCGTCGATCAGCCGGGCGTGTGCGTCTACGAGCCGCGCTGGACGTTCGACGGCGAACTCATTCACGTGGATGACGCCTCCGGCTGGGCGAACCTGTACCGCACCCAGGGCTTCACGTGGAATGACGGCGAAGACCCGAACGCGTGGACGTCGCGTCTGCGTACCCGCGCCCTACACCCGGGCAAGCGCGCGTTCTCACACCCACACTGGCATCTCGGCCTGCACTCCTACGACAACTTCGACAACGACTACCTGGTGTGCTCGTGGGCCGAGGACCAGGTGTGGCACATCGGTACCGTACGCATCGACAACGGTATGACCGAGGAATGGGCGACCGGCTGGTGGCCCATCGGTAACGTCGCCGCCGCTGACGGCCGTGTCGTCTTCCTGGCTGACTCCGCCACCCACACGCCAGCGATTATTGAGGTGTCGCGCGGCAAGACGAAGGTGCTGCGTCCTTCTTCTGAGGCCGAAGTTCCCACCGCCTTGGTCTCCACTGCTGAGATGATCACGTGGAAGACTTCGGACGGCGAGGAGGCACACGGCTTCTACTACGCGCCCGTCAACCCCGACTTTGAGGCTCCCGAGGGCGAGCTGCCCCCGCTCATTGTCAACGTGCACGGCGGCCCGACCAGCTCGGTGCGCCCCGGCCTGCAGATACCTTTCCAGTACTGGACCAGCCGCGGTTTCGCTGTCCTGGACGTGAACTTCCGTGGGTCGACGTCCTTTGGTCGCCCCTACCGTGAGCGTCTCAACGGAAATTGGGGCGTCATGGATGTTCAGGATTGCATTGACGGCGCTCAGTACCTCATCGACCTGGGCCGCGTCGATCCCCGACGTATTGCTATCCGTGGACGTTCGTCCGGCGGCTTCACCGTGCTCAACGCGCTCGCCTCCTCCAACGTGTTCACCGCTGGCGCTTCCTTCTCAGGTATCGCGGACCTGGCGAAGTTGGCGGAGACCAGCCACAAGTTCGAGTCGCACTACGACGGTATTCTGCTTGGCACGTTCGACACGTCGGATCCGGTGTGGGCAGAGCGCTCGCCGATCAACCACGTTGCGGAGATCACGGCTCCCCTGCTGCTCCTGCAGGGCACCGCAGATCCGGTGGTGCCTGCTTCGCAAGCACAGGAAATGTACGAGGCTCTGTGCGCTAACGGCAGCGCTGTCGCCCTCAAGCTCTACGAAGGTGAGGGACACCGCTTCCGTTCGGCCATCAACATTAAGGATGCGTTGCTGTCGGAGCTGGCCTTCTACAGGACCGTCTGGGGTATCGACACCGATAACCCCGTTCACGTGGAGATCGCGAACCTGTGACACTCTCATCGAAGTCCCCGCAGTCTGACCACTCGGCTGCGGGGAAACGCGTTCGCGTCGGCCACACAGTCGCCGCCCATCGGTCCCTCCTCGGTGTGGCCGCCGCGCTCGTTGGCGCGGTTGTCGGCGCGGCAGCGGTCCTGTTTAACCTCGCGATTCGCGGGTGGACGTGGGTGTCGACCGGCTTCGACGAGTACACGACCCACATTGGGCAGTCGCACGGCGTCTGGGGCTGGGCCCCGTGGCTGTTCCTGTTGCTGTCCCCCGCCATAGCGGGCTTCATCTACGGGCCGCTTATCCAGCGCTACGCACCATCCGCGAAGGGCCACGGTATCCCCGAGGTCATGCTCGCGGTGCGCCGCAAGGGTGGGTGCATCCCCGGGCGAGTCGCGGTCGTGAAGATCCTGGCCTCGGCCCTCACAATCGGCTCCGGTGGTTCAGCAGGCCGCGAGGGTCCCATCGTCCAGGTGGGGGCATCGCTCGGTTCAACCATTGCCTCGTGGATGCGTATGCCTGTCTCCCGCGTCGTCCTTCTTGCCTCCTGCGGGTCGGCGGCGGGTATCGCGGCGACCTTTCATGCGCCCTTGGCGGGCGCTGTTTTCGCCCTCGAGGTCATCCTCGTCGAGTTCACGGCCGAGACCTTTGGCTTCGTCGTTCTCTCAGCCGTCACTTCCTCCATCGTGGCGCGCCTCCTGCAGGGTGACGAGATGGTCGTGCGCGTCGCCGACAACCTATCCTTCGCGTCCATGTCGGACATGTGGTGGGTGGCCCTCCTCGGTCTCGTTGCGGGACTCTGCGGCCTCGGTTTCTCGAAGATTCTCTATGCCTCCGAGGACGCCATTGACTGGGTATGGGCGCACACGCGCCTGCCCGAGTGGGCGCGCCCGGGCGTCCTTGGCTTGCTTCTGGGCGCTGGCCTTGTGGCTTTCCCGTACATGTACGGCTCTGGCTATCCGCTGGAGGAGGAGGCGATCGCGGGCAACTACTCGATCTGGTTCCTGTTGGCGCTCATGGTGGGGCGTGCGCTGTACACGTCCTTCACTATCGGCATGGGCGGATCGGGCGGCGTGTTCGCCCCGACGCTGTTTATCGGCGCGATGGCGGGCGCTGCTTTCGGGGATGCGCTGTCGCCTGTGACAAATTCGCCAGTCGGCGTCTTCGCTGTGGTGGGTATGGGCGCGGCCTTCGCGGGTGCGGCCCGTGCGCCGATGACGGCGGTGCTCATTATCGTGGAGATGACGGGGCAGTTCTCGTTGATTCTCCCCATGATGTTGGCGGTTGTCATTGCTACGGGTACCTCGCGTTTCCTCACCCGCGCAACGATTTACACGGAGAAGCTGCGCCGCCGCGGCGACGTTCTTGACGACCCGGTTGAGGGCACGCTGCTGGGTACGCGTGAGGCCTCGCAGTGGATGATCGCAGCCCCGGAGGTCCTGGCCTGCACCCGTTCCGTTGCCTCCGCGCTGTCGGCGCTGCGCCGCACGAAGGAGACCGTTCTCCCGGTCGTCGATAATGAGGGGCGTTTCGCGGGCCTCGTGTCCTCGCTGCGCCTGGCCGAACTCACGCAGGAGGGCGGTTCGCTCGACGCTCCCGTCTCGGATCTGCCCCTCATCGACGAGGCCGTGGCGGCCTCTGCTCCTCCGTCTGAGGTTCTCGGGGCGCTGAGGTCCACCGGCTTGCAGGCGTTGCCCGTTCTGGACGAGGATCGCCGCGTGGTCGGTTGGGTGTCCGAGCGCGACCTGGTGGATCGCATGTACCGCGATCAGCGCCGCGCTATTGCTGCCCGCACGCAGACCTCGTGGGGGTCGCGCATGCAGGACCGCAGGAGGAGCCGCTAGCGGCTGACGACCGATACCATTTCCACGTGGTGGGTGTGTGGGAAAAGGTCCCAGGCCTGCAGTGATTCGAGCTGGTACCCGGCCTCGGTGAGGGTCCGCAGGTCGCGCGCACCCGCCGCCGGGTCGCACGAGACGAGCACGACGCGCGGGGTACCCGTGGCCGCGATGGCCTGGCAGACCTCGGCACCAGCACCGGCGCGCGGCGGATCAGCCACGACTACATCGGGCACGGCTCCCAGCTGACCCGACAGGTCGACGACGCCCTCACGATCCACGTTCCCGGCGAAGGCATCCACCCAGTCGAACGCGGCGAGGTTCTCTCCGGCGTCACGCACGGAGCCCTCCTCGCCCTCGAGCGTCGCAACGCGGCCGGTCTCGCCGACGGCGCGCGCGAGCGGCACGGAAAACAGGCCCGCGCCCGAGTACAGTTCCATGACCGCGCGGCCGACCCCGGCCTCGTCCGGGCCGAACGCCGCAACCAGCACGGCGTTCGCGAGCACCTCGGCACCGCGCACGTGCGTCTGCCAGAAGCCGGAGGGAAGCACGTAGTAGGACTCCTCCACGCCACCGACGGGCACGTTCCAACGCAACACATCGGCGTCAATACGCACGCCGTCGGCTGCGTAAGTGTCCTCGCCGATCAGGACAACGGGATCGCCGCCGGAAGGGGCCACCGCGCGCACGCGGTCCCCCGGCTTCCACAGTCGTCGCCACGGTGTGTCCTCGTCGAACAGGCCGAGTTCACGGATCGCCGGCACAGCCAGCGGCATATCCTCGAGTGCGATCACGCGGCGGCCGCGGAACTCATGCATGCCGGCGCGGCCCGCCTCATCGATGACGACGTCGATGCGCGAACGGCGACCGGTCAGCGGATCGTTCGGGTCCTCGTCCCCGGGTGCGGGCACAACGTGCACTCCCCCGAGAGCATCCACGGCCTCGGCCAGGGCCTCGCCACCCACACGGCGTACCTGCCCGGCGATCACGCGGGACTTCCAGTCGCGCTGGGCGACCGGGGTCAGGTGCGCGAGTTCACCACCGCCAACACCCCCCGGACCTGCCTGAGGCCAAACGGACTCCACGCGAACATCGGAGGCGGAGAGGACCTCGACGGCGTCCGCCCACGCGAGCTTCTTCTGGACGGCGGTCACGCGCGCACGAACGATCTCGCCGGGTGCCGCGTGGCGTACAAAGACGACGCGTCCGTTCTCGTCACGGGCGACGCACGCGCCGCCGTGCGCGGGTTCACCGACGGTCAGCTGGAGGATCTCACCGATCCCCTCGCGGGGCTGCGTGTTTGTGGGGCGACGACGCTGAGAAGAGCGGCGACGTGACGGACGGGGACTCATGAGGTCTCCTCAGCGGTGCTATGCGCATTAGCGGGCTGCTCATCAGCATGAACATTCGACTCAGACGAGGTCGGGGCTCCCACGCGCAAGAACGGATCGTTGACACGCTGACGCCCCTCCACGACGTCGTCCTCGCCGAGCTGCCAGGGCACGATCGTAATAACCACGCCGGGAACGTCCAGGAGAGCGGCTCGTAGACGCAGACCGGACTGGTTGTGAACCAGGTTCTCCCACCAGTGGGTGACGAGGAACTGGGGCATGTAGACGACAAGCATCTCGGTGGGCATCGCGCGACGGCGACTGCGCACGTACTGCAGGATCACCGAAGCGATGTCGCGGTAGGGCGCGGACAGGAGAGTCAGCGGCACAGGCACGCCCGACGCACGCCACTGGCGCAGCATCCTGTTTTCTTCCTCGTCATCGGCGACGACCGAGACGAGTTCAATGGACGTCGGTGAGGAAGCCCTGGCAGCTGCGATAGCGCGCATCGCGGGGCGAGACAGGGAGGAGACGAGGACGAGGGCGCGCACGCGGGTCGGAAGAGCACGGCGCGCGTGCCAGTCATCAACCCGCAGCTGCTCACGGACAGTCTTATAGTGGCGATGAATCGAGATCTGACCACAGAACGCAACGGCGATCATCAGCAGGGTGATCCAAGCACCGTGCGTGAACTTGGTAGCCAGAACGATCAGGAGGACCGCGCCCGTCATCATGAAGCCGACGATGTTGACGGCGCGCGAGCGCAGCACACTCATGCGTTCCTGACCCGACTGGCGCGTACGCAGCTGCCTATTCCAGTGCTTAATCATGCCCAGCTGCGAGAGCGTGAAGGAGATGAAGACACCGACGACGTAGAGCTGGATGAGGCGTGTGGTCTGTGCCTGGAAGCCGACGATCAGCGCGATCGCCGCGACGGTGAGCACGACGATGCCATTGGAGTAGGACAGGCGGTCGCCGCGACGCACCATCTGGTGAGGCAGGAAGGAGTCGCGTGACAGGACCGAGGCCAGGGTTGGGAAGCCGTTAAACGCAGTATTTCCAGCGAGCACCAGAATGAAGCCGGTGACGACGGTGATCAGAATGAACAGCACGGATCCGTGCCCGAACACCGCGGAAGCGATCTGTGAAATCGCGGGGTCAACAGGGGTCTTCTCAGGGACAGGGGCACCATCGAGAGTCAGCTGCGCGGCCGGGTCTTCGACGATCTTGACGCCCGTGGCGCGAGCAAGCACGAGGATTGAGATCATCATGGAGGCCGCGATCATGCCCAGCATCGCCAAGGTTGTCGCTGCATTGCGGGATTTCGGGCGACGGAACATGGGCACGCCGTTCGAGATAGCTTCGACGCCGGTCAGGGCCGCACAGCCCGAGGAGAAGGCGCGCATGAGCAAGAAGGCACCCGCCAGTCCGGCCAAGCCATCGGCATGTCCGGGGGCCGCCACGAGATCGTAGGCAGCCGTGGGGGCAGTACCCAGATGGCCCGTCGCCATCTTCGCGAAACCAACGACAACCATGAGACCGATAGAAAACATGTACACGTACGTGGGCACAGCAAAGGCGCTGCCCGCTTCACGAGTACCGCGCAGGTTGAGCGTCGCCAAAATGATGACGAGAGCAACCGCGATGGGGACCTCATGACCGAGCAACGATGGCACGGCTGTGGTGATGTAACTGGCACCCGAGGAAATCGAGACGGCGACCGTCAGGATGTAGTCGACCAGCAGAGCCGAGGCCACAAGTAGTCCCCAGGAACGCCCGAGGTTCGTGGTCACAACCTCATAATCGCCGCCACCCGACGGATACGCGTGGACAGTCTGCCGGTAGGAAGCAACCACGACTGCCAGGACGAGGGCAACCACAACACCCACCCACACGGATTGGACGGCTGCCATGCTTCCGGCGAGCGCCAGCGTTAAGAGAACTTCATCGGGTGCATAAGCAACCGACGACAGCGCGTCCGAAGCAAAAATCGGGAGGGCAATGCGTTTGGGGAGAAGCTGGTGACCCATCGCGTCCGATCGCATCGGGCGCCCGATGAGCACGCGCTTCGCGTAAGCCAACAAGTTCATCACGAATGTTAAGCGTAGTCCACCTGACCCGCGTCTGGGAAAGACACATGAGCACGCGTGGCCATCTGGCGTGCACCGGAGTAGTTTGGTTCTCGTGCACTTTGTGATCATGGGTTGCGGGCGCGTTGGTGCCCGCCTGGCATCAACGCTCGACGCAGTGGGTCATTCCGTGGCCATTATTGACCAGGATTCCAAGGCTTTCGCGCGCCTGTCCCCCGACTTTTCTGGCCGGAGAGTCACGGGCGTAGGCATGGACCGCGACTGCCTGCGTCAAGCGAACATCAAGGACGCGTACGCCTTTGCGGCGGTCTCTTCGGGTGATAACTCGAACATTATCGCCGCGCGCGTCGCACGTGAGGTTTTCCACGTTGAGCACGTGGTGGCCCGCATCTACGATCCCACGCGCGCCTATCTCTACGAGCGCCTGGGCATCCCCACGGTGGCCTCCGTGCAGCGCACCGCCGAATCCGTCCTTCGCCGCATGCTTCCCCCGGATGCCTCACTCATCTGGTCCCACCCAACCGGCGCGGTCGGCCTCGTCAACGTGACCCCCTCCCCCCACTGGTATGGCCTGAGCTTCGCAGTCGTCGAGGAACTCACAGGATGCCGGGTCATCTTCACGTCGCGCCTGGGTTCGATCCGCACGGCCGAACCCAGCTTCGTTGTGCAAGAGCACGATCAACTGTATTTCGCGATCAACGGGACGGACACGACGCAGCTGCGTAACCAGCTGGCGAGTCCGCCCAAGACGGAGGAATGAGCATGAAAATCGTCATCGCGGGAGCGGGTTCGGTGGGCCGCAGCGTCGCCCTGGAGCTGCTGGCGCACGGCCACGACATCACACTCATCGACAACATGCCGGAGAAGCTGCGCATCGCGACCGTCGCGGACGCGGACTGGGTGCTTGCGGACGCTTGCTCGCCTGATGCTCTGCGTGACGCCGGCGTGGAGGAGGCGGACGTCGTTGTCGCAGCGACCGGCGACGACAAAGCGAATCTGGTGATTTCGCTGCTATCCAAGACGGAGTTCGCCGTCCCGCGTGTCGTCGCACGCCTCAACAATCCGAATAACGAGTGGCTTTTCGATCAGGCATGGGGTGTCGACGTATCGGTGTCGACGCCGCGCATCATGACCGCTCTGGTCGAGGAGGCTGTCTCCATCGGCATCCCGGTGCGTCTCTTTTCGTTCAATACCGCTGCTGTGTCCATGCACGCACTGATCCTTCCCGAGGATTCGCCCGTGGTCGGCAGGCGCGTGCACTCCCTGGAGTTGCCTCCGCGCTCCGTCCTGGCTGCTCTCCTGCGCGATGGGCGTCCGCTCACTCCCAGCGCCGATGACGTATTCGAGGCCTCGGACGAGCTGTTGCTGCTGGTGCCGGATTCGGACGCGTCGGCTCTGGATCAGCTACGCGAGGCCGTAGCGTCCCCGTCCTCGGAAGAGGAGACGGAGGACGAGGAGTAGTCGCGCAGGCCCCACCAGGTAGCCCAGGCACCGAGCGCGAAGAGCGGCAGACCCAGAGCGAGCTTGGCGATGCCGAGTGCCGCGACCGCGCCCGCGGCCCACAGGGGGGCTTGGACGGCGACGCGCAGGCCAAACAAACCCGCCCACATCCACGTGAGCAGGGCGCAACGGCGGCGGAGGGGACGCAGGGAAGGTTTACGCTGCCAGCCCGTGGGGAGGCCGGTAAGCATTGCGTAGAAGAAGCCGACCAGGGAACGCCGCGCGAGGACTGACAGGGCGAAGACCGCGGCCATGGCGAGATTCGTGACGATCCCCCACGCAAAATAGTTCTCGCCACGCCCGGTCGCGGCGGCCAGAATAACGCCAACCGCGACGCCGAAAAACCCCGAGACGGCCTGTTGAATGCTCTGACGCTGGATCAGTCGAATGATGCAGGCGATGACTGCGACGGCGGAGGCCGCGACGAGGGTTGGCACGAGGGCGTGGGTTGCGACGTAGACGATGACGAAGATCAGCCCGGGAGCGCTGGTCTCAATGACGCCGCGTGTGCCGCCCAAGGTCTGCGACCACGAGAATTCCTCGGAGGCAGCCTGGCTCATCCAGCGCGGCGCGGGCATCAGCCCTCCCCCGCGATGACATGGTACAGGGGATTGATGATGACCGTGCGCTCGCCAACACGACCGACGGTGCCCTCAACTTCGAGGCGCTGACCGACGCTCAGGCCCGGGATGGATGAGCGGCCCGGCCAGCGCAATTCGAGCGTGTCGGTTCCATCGTAGAGCGTGGCGACGAGAACACGCTGGGTACCCTCCTCCGGCGGGTAGGTCATACTCAGGAGGGTGCCGAACACCAGCGCGTGGCTGCGGTCGGTCACGTCGCGGATGGGTGTGACGCCGCGGGCGGCGCGCGCAGAATCTTCGTCGAGGGCGGCATCCAAGGAACGCGCGTCCTTATCGAGGCCGAGGGCCGCACCGACCCGAGAAATCCACGAGGTCATGTCAGTCCTCCTGGGCACCTGCGGGCAGGTGAACGGGCAGCAGCTCCAGGCGCGTGCGTGGCTGCTCGTCGCGACGAATGACGATGCGGTCGATGACCTTTTCGATCTCGAGTCCGGACTCAGCGTTGGCGGCGGCGGGGCCGATGATGTCGATGCGCGCGAACCAGCGGTCGCCTTCGCGGCCCAGGATGCGCATGCGCGAGGTCGCGGAGCGGCCATCAGGCATCTTCATCGGCATATCAACGAGCAGCTCGGCACCGTAGCGCGTGCGGATGTCGGCAACCTTGGCACCCTGCTTCTCGAAGCCCGCACGGATTTCATCGCGCAGCTCATCCCAGACTCCGCCGGATCGCGGCGCGGCGGCGACGCTCATCTGGATGCCCGAGTTACCGAGTACTACGAGAATCTGCAGGACGGTGGTGCCGTCGTCGGCGACCTGGGTGCGCAGCTGCATACCCGGACGAGACGGGAGTAAAATGGCACCCATGTCGACGTAGCCTTCGGAGGTATCCACGTCCTTGTAGTTGCGAGGACCGGGCTGACTCCAGATTTCGGCGTCTTCGTCACTGAGGCGAGGCAGCGCCTCAACCTCGTCGAAGTCGTCGTTGTATGTCTTTTTCTTGCGTCCGAACATCCCTCTACCTTACATCGCGCACTCGGTGCACACAGGATTGCCGTTGGCATCCACGTGATCGAGCTGCGACGCATGGTGGACGAGGAAGCACTCCGAGCAGGTGAACTCGTCATCCTGGCGCGGAACGACGTGAACGGTCAGCTCTTCCTTGGACAGGTCGGCACCGGGAAGCTCAAAGTTTTCGGCAGCCTCGTTCTCGTCTTCTTCGATCTCGGCTGAACCGGCATCGTTGCGACGGGACTTCAGCTCCTCAATCGAGTCCTCTGAGACCTCGTCTTCGTTCTTACGCGGTGCATCGTAATCGGTTGCCATGGTTCTCCCCTTTCACCCTCGTACAGTTTTATACGAGTGTCTATGCGCAGGGAGGATAACACTTGTGGAACGAATGTGCCATCGTATGTGTGACACGCGCGCTGTTACGCGACATTGTGCGCATAATTTGAGACGATTCCACCGTGACGTATGAGGAGGAAGCGATGATTGAGCTCGAATTGCTCGGGACCAGCTCCGACGGCGAGTCCCTGGTGCTCACCGACGCCCAGGGTGAACGCTATTCGATCTTGATCTCGGACGAGCTCCGCGGCGCTATCCGCCGTGACCGCCCCAAGGTGGATATCACGCCCTCGCGTCCTACTCTTGCTCCCCGCGACATTCAGGCTCTCTTGCGCGCAGGCGCGACCCCGGAGGAGATCGCATCCACACACGGCATGGATGTGAAGGCTGTTGAGCGTTTTGAGGCTCCCGTTCAGGCGGAGAAAGATTACGCGCTGTTTCGGGCCCAAGCGGTGCGTATCGGTGAGGGCGGCCCCACGATGGGCGACCTCGTGTTGGACCGCCTGGCGGCGCGTGGCGTCGAGCCGTCTTCCCTCGATTGGTCCGCGACGCGCGAGGCCGGGGAACCTTGGCAGATCATCGTCACCTTTGTACAGGGAGCGGCCGAGCACGCGGCCCACTGGCATCTGTCGAATTCAGGCACGCTCGAGGCCATCGACCAGGAGGCCCAGTGGCTGACCGAACAGGTCGCTGTCTCCCCCTCCTCGTCGATTTTCTCTCCCATTCCCCGCCCCGCGCCGGCTCCGGATCCCGACGAAGAGGATCTACGCACCCGCGAGGCCCTGATCGATCAACTGAACGCTGCACGCGGCAAACGCCAGAAGGTCGACGTAGATCTGGGCGACGAGGAGGATGAAGAAGCAGAATACTTGGCCGCTATCGCGGGTGAGGATGCGGAGGACTCCGCCGAGCCTGAGCCGTCGAGCGGCCCGATCTCCGCACGTATCTACTCGTTGGCTTCCGCGCGCACCAAGATTGAGCAGGACGCGGGTACGCCAGCTTCCGGTGTCGTCCCCCTGCCCACGCGTCGTCAGGTCACCGGTGCCATCCCCGTCGGTATCCGCTCGACGCGTGACGGTGCCCAGACCTCGTCCCACGCGCTGCCGTGGCTCTCTGACTCCGCCTCTCCTTCCGAAGGGACCGAGGCCTCGGCGGATTCAGAGGAGCAACGCACTCCCGCGCTGCCCCTGAAGGCCGTGACCGCTGGCGGCGAGTCCTCCGGCGCGAACAATGCGCCCACGACGACGGGGGCTGTGTCTGTTCTGACGGGTGGCGCATCGACCGCAACCGGATCGATCCCTGCGCAGGGTCTATCAGGGAGCCGCCTGACACGTAGCGTGTCCTCTAAGAAGGGGCGGCGCTCGGTGCCCAGTTGGGACGAAATCGTCTTTGGCTCGAAGCCGTAAACAGGTCGGCCCCCTGACAACAGAGGGCCGACACCGCTAGGAGAGCGTAACGACGGGGATACGCATCTCAGTCGGCGTCACCGAGCCATGAATGCCCGGCATCGCGATGGCCGCCGCACTCTGTGTCCGTGAGTCGACCACTCCCCCGCGCACGCGCGCAAGAACCAGCAGGTCGCCGATAACCGATGCGCCGCTGCCCTCGCCGATGAGCGCGGGCATCTGGGCGCGCGACAGCACCCAGGCGCTCTCCCCCAGCGTCTCACGCCAGCGTTCCTCGACCTCGTCGGCGCGTCCTTCCTCGGCGTGCACATGGGCCGCTCGTGTCTCGCCCGCGACGATTCGCACACCCTCACGCAGGGCGGGCGTGGAGGCCACGTCGATAATGCGGTCGGGTTCCACGTTGATCATGCCGTGATCGGCCGTCAGAACGGCGCGTACGCCGCTCGGCAGGCCCCGCATGAGCATTGCCAGGCCCGCATCAAATTGCTCGACCTGTCCGATCCACGCATCGGAGGCCACGCCGTGAGCGTGACCCGAGTGGTCGATTTCAGACCAGTACAGGTAGACGACGGGCGTCCCCGCACGCAGCTCGCGCAGGGCCGCGCTCACGCGCTGCTCAAGGGTGTCGGCGGGCACGTGGCGCGCACCGCGCAGTGCCGCGCCCGTCAGGCCGGACCGGGCGAAGCGCGCGGGCGACACGACCGCTGAGGACACGCCCTCCTCAGCGAGACGCTCAAAATAGGTGGGGACCGGCTGCCACTGCGTGGGCGCGGGACCGCCCTCCATAGCAAGCAGGTTCATGACGCCACCTCCGTAGGCGACGGAGAAGCCCACCATGTTGGTTGCTCCCGGGCGCGCGCCCGTGCCAAACGCGGTGATCGCAGCCGACGTCGTCGAGGGCACAATCGTGTGGATCGAACGGATGTCGGCCCGCATGCGACGAAGCGTCGGCGTGTGCCCCAAGTGCTCCTGCATAAGTTCATAGCCAAAGCCGTCAACGAGGATGAGGAGCACCTGGCCAGCCCCGGGCTCGATCCCGAGCACGCTGGCGGCCTCGGACGACGCGCCGGGCAGAGCCGGGTCGATGGCGGCGAGCGCGCCGGGGATGATGTCCGTGATCGACGGATCGGTGGTGCCCGGCAGGTCAGCGCCGGGCATGTCCAGTGTCATGACGCGTTCACTCACTGCGGGTCCCCATCAGCCCAGCCAGGCAATCAACGAACTCGACGGCCTCGTCCAAGGCATCCTGCCCGTCGGCAGCCGCCGAAACACGGAAGGTCATGTCATCCGGATACGAAGTACCCGTGTAGCCGTGGTCGGCCATGCAATTCGGGTCGTCGCAGCGGGCGGGTTCGACGTCAATTCGGCGCGCCCCCTTCAAGTCCAGCGCGATGGTCATCTCGGACAGGCCGACGGCGTTCTCGGGGTCAGTGAAAACCTCCATCGTGGAATATCCGGCGATGTCGGTCACGCGGTGCACGGCCGTCGCGATGGTCGCGGATCCGCCGTCCATCTCGTCGACGTGCAGCTGGACGATGGCCCGCTCGGTCAAGGAAGCGACGGTGAGGTGACGGAACACGGAACCCCGGTCGAAGCCCGTGTCCACCTGACACAGCGTCGCAAGCGGTTCTCCTGCTCCCAGCGCTCGGCGTAGCGCACGCTCCACTGCGCGCGGGTAAAAGCCGCTTCGTTCTATGCGGGTCCAAGTATTCATCCCACAATTGTGCCCCGAACCTGCGTCCCAGTCGAAATGAGAGCGTTCCCGCGTCATAATTGCGCCTATGGCAAAAAAGGACCAGGTCGTCGACATTTCCGAAAAAGACGAAAACATCTCCGAGATCGACGTGTCAGATGAAATGCGTGGGTCCTTCTTGGAGTACGCGGTCTCCGTCATCTACGCCCGAGCGCTGCCCGACGCGCGCGACGGCCTCAAGCCCGTGCAGCGCCGCATCATGTTCCAGATGGATCAGATGGGGCTGCGTCCCGACAAGGGGCACGTGAAGTCTCAGCGCGTCGTCGGCGAGGTCATGGGCAAGCTGCACCCGCACGGCGATTCCGCGATTTACGAGGCCTTGGTCCGTCTGGCTCAGCCGTTCAATTTGCGGGTTCCCCTGGTGGATGGACACGGTAACTTCGGGTCGCTGGATGACGGTCCGGCCGCAGCGCGTTACACCGAGGCACGCATGGCACCCGCCGCGCTGGACCTGGTGACGGGCCTGGACGAGGACACGGTCGATTTCGTCCCCAACTACGACAACCAGTTCATGCAGCCTGACGTCCTGCCGGCAGCGTTCCCGCAGCTCCTGGTCAACGGCGCCTCGGGCATCGCCGTGGGTATGGCGACGAATATCGCCCCGCACAATCTTTCCGAGACGATCGCTGGTGCCATTCATCTGTTGGATAACCCGTCGGCGTCCGTCACCGACCTCATGCGCTACATTCCCGGCCCCGACCTGCCTGAGGGTGGCGTCATCGTCGGACTCGAAGGCATCAAAGAAGCCTACGAGACTGGCCGCGGCACGTTCAAGACGCGCGCGAGGGTCCAGATCGAGCGTGTGACGGCCCGCAAGATGGGCATCGTCGTCACCCAGCTGCCCTACATGGTGGGACCCGAGAAGGTCATCGAAAAGATCAAGGAAAACGCGAACGCAGGCCGTCTCAAGGGCATTTCGTCGGTCCAGAACTTCACTGACCGCATCCACGGCCTGCGCCTGGTCATCGAGGTGAAGAACGGCTTCGTTCCCGAGGCCGTGCTCCAGCAGCTCTACCAGCGCACGCCGCTGGAGGATTCCTTCTCGATCAACGCGGTGGCGCTCGTGGATGGTCAGCCGCGCGCGCTGGGCCTGAAAGAGATGCTGCAGGTCTTCCTGGATCATCGCCTGGACGTCACCACGCGCCGCAGTCGCTTCCGCCTGACAAAGTGCGAGGATCGCCTGCACCTGGTCGAGGGTCTGCTCATCGCGATCCTAGACATCGATGACGTCATCGCGATCATTCGGTCCTCCGATGACGCGGAGAGCGCGCGCGAGCGCCTCATGACGGCCTTTGACCTGTCCGAGGCCCAGGCGAACTACATTCTGGAACTGCGCCTGCGTCGCCTCACGAAGTTCTCCCGCATCGAGCTGGAGACTGAGCGCGACGAGCTGTTAGCGGCAATCGCTTCCCTGCGCGAGATCCTGGAGAATCCGAAGCTGTTGCGCAAGCTTGTGAAGAAGGAGCTGCGCGAGGTCTCGAAGCGTCTGGGCACGCCGCGTCGCACGCTGCTCATGGCCTCGACGGGCACGCCAGTGGGGGCTACGGTTGCTGCGGAGGATGCCGCCCTGGCAGCCTTGCCGTCGGTGTCGCGTTCGGGTGAGGGCCTGGAACTGCAGATCCCGGACGACCCGTGCGTGGTCGTATTGTCCTCCTCGGGCGCGCTTGCTCGCATCGAGGGTGGGGATCCGCTCGAGCCGGGTTCGCGCGCAGCCTCGGACGGCTGGCGGGTGCAGCTGGCTTCGACGGTGCGCTCGCAGGTGGCCGTGGTCACCCAGGATGGCATCGCGCACCGCATCGAGGTCGTGGACCTGCCAGCGCTCCCCCGCTTCGAGACGGGTCTGTCGTTGGCCGGGGCTATGCCTTCCTCGATGCTCCTGCACACGGATGTGCCCGCCGTGGGTCTCCTAAACCCTGAGAGCGAAGCCATCGTCGCGATGGGCACGGCCCACGGCACGGTCAAGCGGCTGCGCCCGGACGTGCTCCAGCGCGACGAGTGGGAGGTCATCACCCTGGAGGACGGTGATCGCCTCGTGGGCTTCGATCAGTGCACGGACGACGCGGACCTGGTGTTTATCTCCTCGGATGCGCAGCTGCTGCGCACGCCCGCGGCGAAGGTTCGCCCGCAGGGTCGCACGGCCGGCGGTATGGCGGGCATGAAGCTCGACCCCGGTGCCGTGGCCCTGGGCTTCTGGGTGGTCGAGGCCCCCACCGATGCTGTCGTGGTGACGGTGGCCGCGGCGCTGGGCGCGCTGCCGGGCACGGGCCAGACAACGGTGAAGGTCACGCCCTTCGAGTGCTACCCGCCAAAGGGCCGCGGCGGACAGGGCGTGCGCTGTCAGCGTTTCCTGCGCGGCGAGGATCGCCTCGACATCGCGTGGGTCGGCACGAGGCCTGGGCGGGCTGCTGCCTCCGACGGCACCCCCGTGGAGCTGCCCGCCGAGGACGAGCGCCGCGACGGCTCGGGCGTGCCGATCACCTTCGCGATTGCGTCGATTGGCTGACGCTCTCCTGTCGTTACGACGGTGGGCTGGCCGGGAAAAATCCCTGCCAGCCCACTGCTTTGTCAGGGTCACGCTGATATGGGTGTGGGTCCGGTCAGTTGGCCGGGCCCACACCCATCAGTCGAGGATTGCTCCCCTATCAGCCTCGCAGCGTCTTGTCTGCTGCCAGGATCTCGTTGACCTCCTCGCGCGTGGGTGAGTAGGCACCCTGGTAGAGGATCGTGATACCTGAGGTGATGATGCCGCGGTGAATGGCGGGCAGGATCTGGTCCCACGACGCCTCGCGCAGGCGCTGCTTCGCCTCAGCCGAACCCAGGAGATCCGCGTCGACCAGGCCAGAGATCAGGCCTGCCATAAGCGAGTCGCCCGCGCCCACCGTGTCCACGAGCTCGACGTCGAGAGGATCGACGACCAGCATATCGCGCTCGGCGGCGCTCAAAATGTAGACGCCCCATGGGCCGCGCGTGCACAGGATCAGGGAGGGCCCGGACTGCAACCACTCGCGCAAGACATCCTCGACGGGACGGCCCGGGTACAGCCACTCCAGGTCCTCATCCGACGCCTTGACGACGTCAGCGAGGGCAACGATCGCCTCAACGTGCGGGCGGGCTTCATCCGGCGTCCCCAGCAGAGCGGGACGGATGTTCGGATCGTAGGAGACGGTGCCACGGATAGCCTGGCGCTTAACGGCAGCCAGGACCTTGTCGGCACCGGGTTTGACAACAACCACGTAGGAGCCGGTATGCACGTGTCCAACGCTGTCGGGATCATCGATGGCGGGCACATCCCACGAGAGATCAAACTCGTAGGTGGCGTGGCCCTTCTCGTCGACTGCCGCATGGGCAACCGTGGTGAATTCGGCTCCGTCAGAGCCGGGAGTGAGGGTCACTCCCGCGGCCTCGGCGTGCTCGCGGACCTTGTCGCCGCGCGCATCGCGCGCGAACCAAGTCGCCAGCTCGGATTCGTGACCCAGCCGAGTCAGACCGGCTGCGACGTTGAGCATCGATCCCCCGACGACCTCGACGGGTTCACTGTTTGGGCGGGTGATCTCATCGATGAGAGCTTCCCCGATGTTCACGATCCTAGTCATTCGTCAACCCCAGCTTCTCTTCCATTTCTTCGAGCGGGATGCCCTTAGTTTCGGGCATAACCTTCAGGACCCAGAATAGCTGACCGACCATCGCGAGGAAGAAGATTCCAAAAGCGTAGCCACCACCGAGCTTATCGGTGAGCACAGGGAAGGCATAGGTGGTAATGAAGGCGAACACCCAGTGCGTGAGCGAACCCAGCGACTGGCCGCGCGCACGTACGCGGTTGGGGAAGATCTCCGAGATGAACACCCAGATGACCGAACCCTGACCGAAGGCGTGGGAGGCGATGAAGCCGAGAAGACCCAGGAGGATGAGCCACACGGGAGCAGCGCTGCCCTCCTCGAACCAGCCGCCCTCGTAGGCGAACATCATGCCGGCGAGGAAGCCCAAGGAGACCAGGTAGCCGATCGAGCCGACGATCATGAGCTGGCGGCGACCGATCTTGTCGATGACGGTCAGGGCAGCCATAGTTGCGATGAGATTCATGAGGCCGACGATGACGGAGCCGATGTAGGGGAAGGCGTCGCCCAGGACGGCGGCACCGCCTGCGAGCTTCATGACCTTCGGCGCGTAGTAGAGGATCGCGTTGATACCGGAGAGCTGGTTGAACATCGCGATGCAGAACGCCATGAGGATGACCTTGCGGTAGCGGCGCGTGAAGAAGGCGACCTTACCACCCGCAGCGTCTTCGGCGATCTGCGCCTTGATCTCGTCGATCTGCTCGCGGCTCTCTGCCTGCGTGGCGGTGAGGCGCTCGGAGATTGTGACGGCGCGTTCCTCCTGTCCATGAGCCAGGAGCCAGCGCGGAGTCTCGGGCACGGTGGCAAGAAAGATGAGGAAGAAGACAGCGGGGACGGCCATGACGCCGAGCATCCAGCGCCACGCAGTCTCCTCGTGGGCGATCTCGCGGATCACCGCGTTGGAGGCATAGGCCAGGAGGATACCGAAGACGATGTTGAACTGGACCAGGCCGACCAGGCGACCACGCACGCGAGCGGGCGCAATCTCAGCGGTGTAGATGGGCGCGACTACGGAAGACAGGCCCACGCCAACGCCGCCGAGGAAGCGGAACACCATGAAGAAAGTGATCGGGAAGGAGGACGAGGCCGACACAGTTCCATCCGCACCTGTGACCAGTGTGGGCAGAGGGGCCAGCGCGGTTGCCAGAGCACCAACGCCGAAGAGGACACCGATCCAGAACAGGATTGGCTTACGGCCGAAGCGGTCGGCGAGGTTACCGGCGACGATGGCACCGCAGATCGTACCGATGGTTGCGATGGCGACGATCATGCCCTCACCCAAGGAGGACAGAGCGTACAGCTCGGTAAGTTTTTCTTCCGCACCGGAAATGACCGCTGTGTCAAAGCCGAAGAGCAGGCCGCCGAGAGAGGCAACGATGGCGCTTCGAATGACCAGAGGCGGAATGGATGTGTTTTGTGCTGACGACTTCGTAGTCATGCTGGCTCCGCACTGTGGAGATGGGGCGCGCGTGGCACCGAGGACGCTCGCGGTCCTCCGCTGTGAGCCTAAAAAATTTATTGGTCAGACAATTAGGACCAAGGGAGCGATTCCTGCGAAAGTGCTCACAGAAACTCACTCCTCACAAGAAGCTTGCAAATGTGAAACAAAACACAACATTATCTCAGTTAGACACCGTTCCAGAATATGGGACGATTGTCACACTTCGATCGCATACAGCCGAGTCTGCCCGACCGTGCGGAAGCCCAGAGAGTCATAGACCGCCAGGGCACCCGTGTGGTTGGCAGAACCGACGCCGGTGCCCGAGCGATCCATGCCATCGCGCTTCTGTGCCCACATCGAGGCCAGGATCAGCGCGTCTGCAACGTGAGTCTCGCGCCACGCCGACAACACGCCCAACTGGTCGATATAGCCCTCACGCCACCCCAGCGCCGCCCAGTCCTGCTCATAGCGCGAAGCCAGCAGGAAGCCCGCGACGCGCGGACGATCACCCGTGCGATCCACGGCGACAAAAGACCATTCGGGGGCAAAAGCGGTGCGTCCCTGCATCCACTGCTCCTGCGTGAGCGGGGGGCGACCCCACTCCGACTCGTTCAAACGGTTCGCAGCGCGCAAGGCTGGTTCTTCCCACTGGGGATCCCAGGCCTCGATACTCATGTACGACCCGAGATCCGGCATCGGAGCCAGGTCCTCCAGCGTCGCGCGCAACTCGTAGTAGGTGCGCGCCCAGCGGAAACCATGCACCTTCAACTGCGCCTCAAGATCATCCTGCCCCGCCTCGACGTGGCAGGTAATCTGCGCAGGACCGTCGCCCTCAACACCAGCGAGCATCTGGCGCGCCGTCCCCTCCTGCCAATCGACAATCGCGTTACCGAGGCCGATACGTCGAAAGTCTGGATCCACTCCCCCGACGCACACACACTCCACGCGCCCAGGGAATCGCAAGACCACCTGCGCGAAGGCAACGAGGCGACCCGCGGCGATACCCCTGCGCGCAACCCCGACCAGGCCTCGCCAATGAGAGGCCGACGAGAGCATCTCCTTTACCTCGTCCGGGCTGGTGCGGTACGGCGGATTATCGCGTGCCTCCATGCGCGCAAAAAGCGCCGACAAGCCGACATGATGAGAAGCCGTCAGCGGCTCCCACTCGATGCCGTGATGCTCGCCCGGGAAGGGAACGAACTCAGGGGCACCGGCTCTCTGCGCGAGAGGAATGCTCATGCTCGGCTCCTAGCGGACTACTGATCGATCGTATAGTAAACCTCGGCGGCTTCGTCAACGAAACCAAGATGCTCATAAATACTATGCGCCCGATCCGGACTTGACATATCCACATCGAGCCCAATACGTGACGCACCCGATGCTGATGCGGCTGCGACAGCGTTACCCACGAGGGCACTAGCCACCGAACGACCGCGGTGTGCCTCGGCGACGCCGAGCAGATAGATATAGGCCTCCGACCGACCGGTAGCAACCCAGCGCTGCGCAGGACGACCCGTCATCGCATAGCCGACGACCTCGCCCTCGCTGTCCACAGCCACGAACGACCAGCGCGGATCGAAGTGATTCATCGCGTCATCCCACCACAGGGCGCGCAGCGGAGAACGGAACGCCTGCTGGAAAGCCTCCATGTGGATCGCACGGATCTGCTCCTGCGGAACCTGGCTCCACGGTACGATGCGGTAGCCGTGGCGCGCCTGCGGGGCTACTTCGCCGCCCGCCAGGTCGCGATACATGACACGGTAGATGCACTTGGCAAAGAAGCCTGCCGCAATGTAGAGGCGGCGGCGATCCGTCATGTGTGCGTCCACCAGGTTCGAGATTGACACAGGGACGTCCGATTCGGCGCCGAAAGTCTCGACCAGCATCTGGCGAGCACGCCCGTCCTGCCAGTACAGAAGGGCTCGACCCACGCCACGGCCTCGCCAATGCGGATGGATATAGGCACTCACGATGGCAGTTGCAGCTTCGTGGATCCCGCGCAGCACACGCACCGATGCGACCGCGCAAATATTCCGATTCGCATCAAGGCCGACAATCGTATCCACCCAATCGCGGCCGTTCTCCCCCTCCATCATGTCAGCGATGTCTTCCACGGAGGTGCGCCGAATAGCGTTATCGTCGTCTTCGATCAGGGAGATGAGTGCGTACACGGCGGGTGCGTCGCGGCCAATCATGGGCCGCCAGCGCAACCCGAGGTGATTGCCCGGGTACGGGACGGACCCGGGCGGCGTGAGTCGCTGCGCAAGTCCTGTCATGCGTAACATCCTAGCGGGTAATCGGGCCTTAAGTCACACTGACCTCGGATTTTTGTGTGCCCACGCTGAACGTTTTTTCAGGAAGCGGACGGCTTACGCCCGAAATTACGCGTCAATCCGCATGCGATCAAGGCCGGCCGATTCATTGACAATGAATTCTCTGCGCGGACCCACGGTCGAACCCATGAGCAGCTCAAACACGTCCTCCGCCTGGCGCAGGGCTTCCTCGTCGGCCAGGGTGATGCGACGCAGCGACCGGTGGGCGCGATCCATCGTGGTCTCTGCCAGCTGATCGGCATCCATTTCACCCAGGCCCTTGTAGCGCTGGATCGGCTCCTTCCACGTACGGCCCGAGCGGCGCAGCGCGGCGAGCTTGCGGTGCAGCTCATCCTCGGAGTAGGTGTAGATGTACTCGCGCTTCTTGCGTCCCTTGCCCGCGACCTCAATGCGGTGCAGGGGCGGGACGGCGGCGTAGATGCGGCCGGCCTCGACCATGGGGCGCATGTAGCGGAAGAACAGGGTGAGCAGCAGGGGGCGGATGTGCGCGCCGTCGACGTCGGCATCAGTCATGAGG
>NZ_CAJPJE010000005.1:0-82982 GCF_905369875.1 Actinomyces sp. ICM47 | reverse complement strand
CCTCCCGCCAGTGGAATAAGGATGTCTCCCGCACCCTGGCCTGGGTGGATGACGACGTGACGTGAGGACGTCCCTGTAGTAGGGACGAGGCCGGGACTGCGCAGGCGGTTCCGGCCTCGTCGTGCGCGGGGCGGGGTGAGGAGCTAGAAGGATTCGGTGTGAACGTATCCGCCTGCGGCTCGTATGAGGTGGGCGACGTCGGTGACCATGAGGGGCGATCCGCAAACGTAGTAGTCGGCCTGGGGGTCGATGCCTGTGGCGCGCAGGTAGTCGGTGACGCGGCCGTGGAAGGTTTCGGGTGTTTTCTCGCGGCTCACGCAGCGGATGACGTGGGGGAGAGGAGCATCCAGGCGTGTTGTCAGGTCGTCGCTCGTGGTTGCCAGACCGAGGAGGAGGATGTCATCTGCTCGTATGCTCTGCTCGAATTCCGCGAGGAACGGTGCGATACCTGTTCCAGTGGCGACGAAAACGCGGCGGCAGGTTGGGGGAGTGTCCGCGTGCGTGCCTCCTGCCGCCGTGTCGTGGAGGAAGTGCCCGTACGGGAGTTCAAGATCCACCTCGTCGCCGCTTTGCGCGTGGCGTGCCCACGTCGCACCATGCCCCTGGGTGCGCACGTCCACCAGTAGGCGCACGGCTTTCCCGGGCGCGGAGGCGATGGAATAGGGTCGCCACTCGAAAGGGGCGACCCGCACGAGCGCGTACTGACCCGCATCCCAGGTTTCATCCTGTGGGAGCTGGAGTGTGATGTCGCGGGTAGTTGGGGTGATCCAGCTGGCGCGCTGCACTGTTGCTCGATAGCGCCTCGCTCCGGCGCTGCGCTGAGCCTCGAACCCCTGAGAGTGTTTGGGGTTCGTTCGCTTGGTACCCTCCGCTCGCAGCGCCCGGTTGATGCGCGGATACCCCGAGGGCCCCAGGACCTTGCAGGCAGCGGACATGCCCGCCAGAGCAGCCCCGACAATTCCGGGCATTCCCGCATCCTGCCCGGTGAGGAAGAGTCCGGTGATGGGGGTCGAGGGGGTGGCCAGGTCGGCCCTGAATCTCTCGGGGGTGAGGGGGAGGCCGTAGAAGCAGCCGAGGGAGTGGGACGTGAAGTGCTCGATGGTCAGCGGCGTGCCCACCTCGGCGTAGCGGACGGCGTCTTTCAAGCCCGGTACGGCTGTATCCGCGAGATCGATGAGTCCTTGAGACATGGCCGACGTGAGGGCCTCGTAATCCTCTCCACGCAGCCCTGGCCTCGTCCCCGCCCAGCGTTGGAACGCCTCGGGCTGTGCGAACGACACGATCTCGGCCGTCGCGTGCGTATTTCCGGACTTGATGCCAGGGAAGGAGACGAACGCCGAGTGGGGGTGCCCGCCGAGGAGGTCGGCACTCATCTGGGCCGGGTCGGCGTGGCCCGTGGCCGTGTTGATCCAGACGTTCGACCCGTCCACGCCATCGGGGTAACGGTCGAGGGCAAGGTAGAGCGTAACAGCCGAAGCACCGTGCCCGAGGCGGGCGATCCTCTCGCGCACGCGCGCGGTGAGTGCGGCGGTCGGCCCGGTCGTGGGCAGTAGGCGGGTGTATGTTTCTCGGGCACCGATGCCGGAGATAATGATTGGGGCCCGCTCCTCGTAGGAGACGGGGGCAGGACCCGAGCTGTCGGTGACGCGTACACCGACGGCGGTCCCGTCCTCGACGAGGATCTCCTCGACCTCCTGCGCGAGACGGATCTGACCGTCGGCGCTCACGATCCCCTCCTCGATCATGCGTGCAATCTGACCGCTCCCGCCGGTGGGGAACCATGCGCCGTTCATATAGTGGCAGACGATCATCGCGTGGGCGACAAACGCACTGCGCGCGGGCTCGACACCGTAGTCACCCCAGTGTGTGGTGAGGAGGGCACGTAGGGCGGGGTCTTGGAATCGGCGCTCCATGTAGTGTTCCGTCAGCTCGAGCGCGCAGCCTGCGAGCGCTCGCTGGGCGAGGCGAACGGCGGGGGCTGCGCGCGGGGGAACCATCTCCCGGACATACCCGAGCGACATCCAGGAATAGGCTCGTTGAACGTCCGCGCAGTAGCGTCGAATCGCTCTCTTCTCACGCGGAAACAGGGAAGTGAGGAGGCGGCGGTACTCCTGGAGGCTGGAAGGGATCGTCACGTCGAGGCCGTGGCCGGGCAGGTAGAAACGGTCGTAGCCCGTCGGCATGCGCGTCCATGACAAGGCTCCGCCGGTGAGGTAGTCCAGCAGCTGGCATGGGCGCGAACCGGGTTCCATGTCTCCCACGTAGTGCAGGCCCACATCCCATGATGCTCCCATTGCGCGGAAGGAGTGCGTGAGTCCGCCGGGGGTGGAGTGTTTCTCAAGGATGAGAACGCGCAATCCGGCGGTTTGTGCGAGTAGGCCGGCCGTCGTGAGTGAGCCGATTCCGGAGCCAATGTTGAGTGCGTCGTACATGGGGTCCCCAAAACTAGACAGTGTCTAATTATGGGACCATGCCATCTAGACACTGTCAAGTCGGGGTCGTCTCTCGGTTACACTGTGATCATGACGCGCTCTACCGATCCCGAGGGCCTGCGCGAAGCGATCCTCGCCATCAGTCGCGACCTGCTCAACGAGGGCGGGCCGGCCTCCCTGTCCATGCGTGAGGTTGCCCGCCGGGCGAGCTGCACCCACCAGGCTCCCTACCACTATTTCAAGGGACGAGAAGGGATTCTCGCTGCCCTCGTCGAGGAGGGGTACCTCGCCCTAGAAACGACGCTGCGCGAGGCACGGCGGCGTAGTGCGGGTGCGTCGCCGGACGCGGTGACTCGCACCGCGGGACACGCCTACCTGACGTGGGCGCTGGCCAACCCCGGCGTCTTTCGGGTCATGTTTCGATCTGATATGTACGACTTCGACGCTCACCCGCAGTTGCGCGAGGCCAGCCTGGCCGCCCGCGCGCAACTGCGGTTCCTGGCCCGCCTCGCCTATGGAACGGAGGATCCCTACGCGGAGGTCACCCTGTGGGCGTACATCCACGGCCTCGCGACCCTCGTCCTAGACGGTCCGTCCGCCCTCGGGGCTGGCGATGAGGTGCAGCGCTTCGCTCATGACGCCATCGATGCCCCCTACTTCACTCAGGGCACCACGATCAGTCACGATTCTCGGCGCGCCGAGGTGCTTTCCTAGGACCCAAGGCCGACAGTGGCCTTAGCCGCGTCGTCTACAATTGACCCTATGGAAAGCTCTAATAATCAAACGACATATCTCGTCGTTGACGGCGAAAATATTGACGCGACGCTGGGACTGTCGGTCCTGGATCGACGCCCGAACCCCGAGGAACGTCCCCGCTGGGACCGCGTCCTCGAGAGCGCGCATGGCCGCTGGAATCAGCGCGCCAAGGGCCTGTTCTTCCTCAACGGCTCCTCAGGCTTCCTGCCGATGGGCTTCGTCCAGGCCCTGACCGCCATGGACTATCAGGTGATTCCCCTGTCGGGTCCCGCCGACATGAAGGTCGTCGACGTCGGCCTGCAGCGCACGATGGACGCGATTGCGCAGCTTGGCTCGGGTGACGTTATCCTCGCCAGCCACGACGCTGACTTCCTGCCCCAGATTGAAGCCCTCCTGGACCAGGGCCGCCGCGTCGCGGTCATGTGCTTCAAGGAGTTCCTCTCCTCCCAGCTCCATGATCTGGAGGAGCGAGGCCTGGAAATCATCGACCTCGAATACGACGTGCACGCCTTCCAGGTCCGTCTGCCCAGGCTCCACATCATCGACATCGACGACTTCGACCCCATGTCCTTCCTGTAAGGACTGCGGGGGAGCGGGCACTCCCGCTCACGCGACGCAACACGGTCGGGCGGCCCCGCGAGGGACCGCCCGACCGTGCGTCTGTCACGCGGCGAGGGCCGCGCCGCTCACTGCTTGTTCTTCAGAGCGGCGAGGCGAGCCTCGATCTCCAGCTGCGAAGAATCGGTCTCGAGCTCCGCGAACTGGGCGTCCAGGCTGGAGGCGGCCAGCTCGGCCTTGCCCTGGGCCAGGGCCTCCTGGCGACGCACGCGATCCTCGAAGCGACCGAGCTCGCTTGTGGGATCCAGGATGTTAATGGCACCGAGAGCCTCGGTGACCTGAGCCTGGGCCTTGGCGGTCTTCTCTCGGGCGATCAGCTGGTCGCGGCGGGACTTCAGCTCGGCAAGCTTGTCCTTCATCTGGGCCAGGCCCTGCTTGAGGCGCTCGGCTACCTCGCGCTGCGCCTTCAGGGAGGGTTCCTCGGCCTTGATCTCGTTCTCGAACTGGATCTGCTTACCGATGGCCACCTTGGCCAGGTTATCCCACTTGTTTGCCCCGGCCTCGTCACCGGTGGCGCGCATCGCATCGGCCTTCGCGGAGGCGGCGGCGGCCTTCTGGCCCCAGTCTGCGGCGGCCTTGACGTCTTCCTCGTAGTCCTTCTCGGCCATGCGCAGGTTGCCCAGGGTCTGAGCGATCGCGTTCTCGGCCTCGACGATGGAGTTGGTGTAGTCGCGGACCAGCTGGTCGATCATCTTCTGCGGGTCCTCAGCCTTGTCGAGGAGCGCGTTGATGTTCGCCTTGGCGAGCTGGGTGATGCGGCCCATGATCGTCTGCTTCTCAGCCATGATGTTCTCCTTTGGTGTGGTGTGCGCTCGTGCGCGGGTTGAGCGCGAGGCCATGGCCCCGCAGGTCGGTGGGTGGGTGCCGTCTGCCGCAGCAGGGGCGTCATTATCCCCGCCCCTGCTGGGAGGGGCCCTGTCCGTGTTGATGGCGAACAGATTAAAATACACTCTCCCGGCGTCTGACATTGATTATTCTATATAATGTACGTCACATAACAGGATCTTAGAAGCGCCCGGACCCCGTCGTCCACCCAGAATCGGATGAGCCGCCGGACGAGCCACCCCAGCTGGAGCCGGAACTCCACGAGTCGTTATCGTCCCACCTGCTCCTGTGGTGGTGGGAGGAGGAGCCTGTGTTGGAGAAGAGGATCGACCACAGGAGGGCCTCGCCAAGCGAGGAGCCGATCGAGTATCCGGGCGAGGTGGGTCTGCCGGAATAACCGGCGTTCCAGGAGTCGGCTGCGCTGGGCAGAGGCGTCGCAAGGACGCGGTCCGCCTTGGCGCGGGCATCCGAGGCCAGGGCGGACGCCTTGGCGGGGTCGTTGCTGATCGCTGCACGGGCGGCCTTCAGGGACTGCTCGGAGTCGTGAAGCGTCGAGCGCACGCTGAGGTCTATAGCGCCGCGCCGGCCCTGCACGTAGCGTTCGGCTCGCTCGAAGGCAGTTTCGGCCAGGGAGATCTGAGCCTGAGCGTTCGCGCGTGCCTTCTCGGTGTTTTCGTGCTGCGAGCGCAGGGGAGCAAGCGCCGCGTCGATATTCGCTTCGGAGGTGCGCAGGTGCTCGAGGGCGGCGAGCGGGTCGCCGTTGTTCATGAGGGCGGCCTGGCCCTCGGCAATGGCGGCGCGCGCGTCCGCGACGAGTGGATCGAAGACGGTGGGCTCCGCCCTCAGACTCGTGACGTCGGCAAGATCGGCAGAAATAGAGCCGATTGCCGCGCCGAGGCGGTCGCGGATCGCATCTAGGTCGGACTTGGCAGAGAAGATCGCATCGGTTTGGTGCTTGGCCATCATGAGCGCGCGGTGGGCGGTGTCAAGCGTGCTTTCCGCGAGGGCACGGTCAGTGTCGACCGCCTGCTTCGCCGCTTCGATGGCGGTCGCCGCCGTCTCCAGGAGTGCGTGAGCTTGCTCGGGATTGTCTTGGAGGGAGGTGAGCATCTGGGCGGGATAGATGCCCGCGATGGCGGCGAGCTCGGCGGTCGCCCGCTCCAGGTCGCCGCGCTGTTCGACGAGGCGTTCGCTGGCCTCGGTGAGGCGGCTGGGCAGTGTTGCCTGCTCGGAGCGTCGCTGTTCAAACGCAGCCTGGACGGCGCTCAGGGGGTTCATGTTCTCGCCGAGGTCGCGCATGATGGCGGAGGCCATGCTTCTCTTCTCGGCGTCGCCCGTGGCGTCTTCCATCTGCTTTTGGCGTTCGAAACCGCGCGCGACGGCGGCCCTGGCGGCCTCGAGGGTCCGGGCAAATTCGTCGGTCGCGGCGATGCCGAATTGGGCGCGCGCGAAGTCGAGTTCGTCCGCGGCGCTGCGGACCTGTTCGTCGGCTGACAGGAGCTGACGATTCGCCAGGGTGACCGTCTCGGCCACGCTCATGCCGGGCATGTTCGCGGCCTGAGCGGGAGTCTGCGCGGTACCTGCGCCCCGGGATCGGCGCGAGTTGTTGTGCACGAGGAGCGCAATGACACCGCCGCCGACGATGATGAGCATGACGAGCATGCTGCCGCTGCCCGGCGATGAGGTCCTGGATGAGGATGAGCGCGACGACGAGCTTCCAGTGCCTGACGGCGACTGGTACCCCGACACGACGGAGTTGATGAATGTTTGTGCGCCGATGGCCGTATCAGAAGCCGTGAGAGGATTGCTGGTCAACGTGGCCTCGGCCTGTCGTTGGGCGTTGTCCAGCACGGTCTGTGACACGGGGGCCTTTTTCGAGCAAAAGACGTTGGAGCGCTCGTTGTAGGCGATGGCGTACAGGATGTCACTGTCCTTGGAGGAGGATGCTGTTGCGGAGGCCTTGCACCATGCGTCGGGCTTTTGCCCGGAGAAATCGGGGACGACCACGACGTCGATGGTGATGCCCTTGGTTCTGGCGGTGCGCGCAGCGGTCTCGATGGCTGATCGATCCGAGTCGGACAGCCAGCTGCCCGGATCGGTGACGATGCCGCTGGTCGTGACGGGTGAGGTGGCGAACGCGGGAGCGCCGAGCGCGATCAGGAACGTGGAGAGAAGAACAGCGATGCTGAAGCGGCGGGTGCGTGACACGGGGTCCTCCTGCGTTGTGGCGAACAGGCAAACGTACATCACGCGGCGCGTATTTGTTGACAATGTGACACAGAGTACGAAACGTGATCGCTGCCGTGAGGTCAGTCTACGTGATTGAGGGGGCGGCGGTGCTGTTCGCTACAGGCACTAGCACGCTCAGACGCCGGGCGGGCGCGCACCTTATGATATAGAGGGAGTCCTTTGGGCCTACAGACTATGGAGAGAAGGAGGAGACCATGCCCACCGGTAAAGTGAGGTTCTTCGACGCTGATCGCGGTTTCGGCTTCATCACAGGAGACGACGGGGCGGATGTTTTCCTCCACTCGTCCGCGCTACCGTCCGATGCTCGCAGTCCCAAGGTGGGTGCTCGCGTGGAGTATTCGGTGGCCGACGGACGTAAGGGGCCGCAGGCGCTGAGTGTGCGGTTTCTGAAGGAAACAGCTTCCGTTGCCCGCGCTAAGCGCCGCAAGCCGCAGGCGATGGTGCCGGTTGTCGAGGACCTCATTAAGCTCCTCGACTCCTCGAGTGCCTCGCTGCGCCGCGGTTCCTACCCGGACAACGCGACCAAGATCGCGAAGGTGCTGCGCGCCGTCGCAGAGGAATTTGATGCCTAAGACTGGTGCCCGTACGCGGGCAGTGAAGAAGGACGCTGTCCTGGAGGCAGCCGTCGATGTCGCACGCGCCGGGGCCGAGGCCGTGGCGTACCCGCGCCCGGTCGGTGAGCATGTGGGCTTCGAGATGGTGTCGGAGCGCCTGGCCACCCACTTTTTCGCGTCCACGGACGCGGGGTACGTGGGCTGGTGCTGGGCCGTCACCGTCGCCCGCGTGCCGCGCGGGCGTGTCGCCACCGTGTGTGAAGTCGACATGACCCCTCGTGAGGGTGCACTTCTCGCCCCCGAGTGGGTTCCGTGGGAGGAACGCCTGCGTCCCTCGGACGTTTCTCGCGACGATGTCCTGCCGTACAAAGCGGATGATGAGCGTCTCGAGCAGGGCTTCGAGGACACCAGTGAGGATCCGGACCTGCCGGTCGTGCGCGAGCTGGGCTTGGGGCGTCCCCGAGTCCTGTCCGAGACTGGGCGGAGCCAGGCGGCCAAGCGCTGGTACGAGTCGGAGCGCGGCCCGAAGTCGGGTCGTCGCCCGCGCAACACCTGTTCAACCTGCGGCTTTCTCATGAAGATGAGCGGCGGCATGCGCACGATGTTCGGCGTGTGTGCGAATGAGTGGGCGACCGATGACGGGGCCGTGGTTTCCCTGGATCACACGTGCGGTTCCCATTCGGAAACCGACGTTCCGAAGAACGGTACGGCGTGGCCGGTGCGTCCTTCGCGTGTGAATGAGGGGGCGCTCGACGCTGAGCCGATGCCGCGCGCCGCCGAGAAGGACAGTGACGAGGCCGGGGCGAAACAGGCGCAGGATGCGACGCACGCCGAGGGAGAGCGCGAGGAAGCGACGCAGAGCGAAGCCGACTGAGGCCTCGTGGACCATAGGCAGTGGGAAAGCACTCGGGGAGGTCCCCGGGTGCTTTCTCAACAAGTGGGAACACAGCGGGTATGTTTGCGTACCAGGGCGTGACCAGGCACGATTAACCAGTGAACACCCAAGAAAAGACCGCCCCTTCCCGCGGCGGCTTCACACAGTCACTTGATTCGTTCTTCCAGATCTCCAAGCGCGGCTCGACCATCGGTCATGAAATCCGCGGCGGGATCGTCACCTTCTTCGCGATGGCTTACATTCTGGTCGTTAACCCGGCGATCCTGAGCAACGCCATTCCTGACGATGGATCCATCACCACCCAGGGTATTGCTGCGGGCACCGCGCTGGTCGCAGGCGTCATGACGATCCTCATGGGCGTTGTTGCGAACTACCCGCTGGCGCTCGCCGCCGGCCTCGGCCTGAACGCGGTGGTCGCCTTCACCCTGGTCCTCGGTGCGGGCCTGAGCTACGGCGAAGCCATGGGTATTATCGCGTGGGAGGGTATCCTCATCTTCCTGCTGGTCCTCACGGGCTTCCGCGAGGCCGTGTTTCGTGCCGTCCCCGCCGCCCTCAAGACCGCAATCACGCTCGGCCTGGGCCTCTTTGTGGCCCTCATCGGCCTGGTCAACGCCGGTATTGTGCGCACGGGTGCGACACCCGTTCAGTTCGGCATCTCGGGTTCGCTCGATGGCTGGCCTGCCCTGGTCTTCGTCTTCGGCCTGTTCCTCATGATCATCCTGTACGTGCGGGGCGTGCAGGGCGCGGTCCTCATCTCGATCATCTCGGCCACGGTCCTCGCGGTGATCGTCCAGGCGTTCGCGCACATCGATCGGATCTCCGATACGAACCCGACTGGTTGGGGGCAGACCGTTCCGGAGCTCAAGGGTTCCCCGATTGCGGTCCCCGTCTTCGACACCCTTGGCAAGGTTGACCTTTTCGGCGGCTTTGGCAAGCTCGGCGTTGTCTCCGTGATCCTCCTGGTCTTCTCCCTCATGCTCGCCGATTTCTTCGACACGATGGGCACCATGGTGGCTGTCGGTGCCGAAGGCAACCTGCTTGATGAGGATGGCAACCCGCCCAAGACGCGCCAGATCCTGATCATCGACTCCCTGGCCGCCGTGGCTGGCGGCGTCGGCGGCGTCTCCTCGAACACCTCCTACGTCGAGTCCGCCTCGGGCGTCGCCGAGGGTGCGCGCACCGGCCTGGCCTCCGTGGTCACCGGTGTCCTCTTCCTGCTCTCGACCTTCCTGGCTCCGCTCGTCGAACTGGTCCCGACCGAGGCCGCTTCCACGGCCCTCGTGTTCGTCGGCTTCCTCATGATGACCCAGGTGACTGACATCGACTGGAAGTCCGCCGAGGTCGCCATCCCGTCCTTCATGACGATGGCCTTCATGCCTTTCGGCTACTCAGTGTCCGTCGGCATCGGCGTGGGCTTCGTGACCTACGCGCTCATCCAGCTCGTCAAGGGCAAAGCCCGTACGGTCCACCCGCTCATGTGGCTGGTCTCCGTCCTGTTCATCATCTACTTCCTGATGGGTCCGATCCAGCGTCTCTTCGGCGTCGCCTGATTGCTCACCTATCGAGTACTTGTCGCCCCGTCGCAGCGTCGCTGCGACGGGGCAGTCGTATTCTGAAAGAACGCGTACGAACGAGGATCGCGCGCTTCGCCCAGGCCTCGTTCGTGGAGGGGTATAGGACGAGGAGGAAAGACATGTCGGCTACGTTTGCATCGTTGCGCTACGTCAACTATCGGTACTGGTTCGCCGCAACGTTGATTGCATCGACGGGCACGTGGCTACAGCGCGTGGCTCAAGACTGGTACGTGCTCACGGTCCTCACCGACCACGATTCCTCGCAGGTCGGCATCGTTACCGCTTTACAGTTCCTGCCGATCATCCTGTTCTCCGCGTGGGCGGGCGTGCTCGCGGACCGTATCCCGGGGCGGCGTCTCCTACAGTGCACGCAGACTGGCATCGGCGTTGTCTCTCTCATCATGGGTCTCGTCGTCCTGACGGGAACGGGGCAGCTATGGCATCAGTACGTCCTGGCATTCGTCTCGGGAACGATCTCCGCGATGGATACCCCCGCGCGTCAGGCCTTCGTCGGCGAACTCGTTCCGCTTGACAAAATGGCGAACGCTGTCGCTCTGAACTCCACGGCGTTCCACGCGGCGCGTCTCATTGGCCCGGCCTCCGCGGGCTTGTTCATCGACTGGTGGGGGGTTGGCCCCGTCTTCCTTATTGACGCCGGTATGTTCGCCGCCCCCGTCATCGCGCTGATGCTCATGCGCGGCGACCGCCTCTACCCGCGCACGCTCGTGCCGCGCGCCCGCGGCCAGCTGCGCGAAGCCGTAGCCTACGTCCGCCGGCGTACGGACATCCTTATCATCCTCGTGCTGATTGCCATCGTGAGCGCCCTGGGTATGAACTTCCAGATGACCAGCGCGCTCATGGCGACCACCGTGTTTGGCAAGACGGCCGGCTCCTTTGGGATACTCTCCTCATTCATGGCTTTCGGCTCGATTCTGGGGGCGACGGGTGCCGCACGCCGCATCCCTCGCCTGCGCACGATCATCCTGGGTGCCGCCTTCTACGGGTGCGCCGAGATCCTGCTGGGCCTGTCCCCTTCTTACTGGTGGTTCGCTCTCCTGTCGATCCCGACGGGTTTTGGGATGCTGACGATGAACACGAGTGCAAACGCCCTCATGCAGACGCGTACGGATCAGGAGATGCGTGGGCGTGTCATGGCGATGTACTCGCTTGTGTACCTGGGTGCGACGCCGATTGGATCCCCGATTATTGGCCGTGTGGGCGCGGTTTTTGGAGCTCGCTGGGCGATCCTGGTGGGCGGGGTCGCCTCCCTGGGTATCGCGCTCATCTGCGGTGCGTGGGCAATGATCCACTGGAAGGGGCGCGTCGTGGTCCGTCCCTCTTTCCCGTGGGTGGGCGTGGAGGGTGGTTCCTCTGCGGACGCACCGCGCCGCTCGGTCGACCCGAGCGAGCTGAGAGTCGGGGACCGCGCGGCGGCGCGAGGCGCTTAGAGGACCCGCTCCAGGCAGTAGTCGATGCACTCCAGGAGGGCTTCGACGTCGCCGATCTCGACGCTGGGCCACGTGCCGATGCGCAGCTGGTTCGTGCCCACGCCGCGGTAGGCGCCGATGTCTACGATCTCGTGGGCACGCAGGTGCGCCGCCAGGTCTGTGGCCTTCACGTCGGCGTTGATCTCGATCGTCGCGGTGACGGGGGAACGCCACGCCTCCTCGGTGACGAAGGGGGAGAGCGCCGGGTGCGCGGTCGCCCAGTCGTAAATGAGGGACGAGGCCTGGGCGCAGTGGGCGGCGACGGCATCCATCCCGCCGCGTTCGTTGAGCCACGCGACCTGACGCTGCGCCATGATGATGGTCGCGACCGCGGGGGTGTTGAGCGTCTGGTCCTTGCGCGAGTTATCAATCGCAGCGGACAGTGATAGGAACTGCGGGATCCAGCGGCCTTGGGGGGCAGCCTCGATGCGCCGGGCGCGCTCGATGGCGGCGGGGGAGAGAACAGCGACCCACAGGCCGCCGTCCGACCCGAGGGCCTTTTGTAGGGAGAAGTAGTAGGCGTCGACCCGGGTGAGGTCCACGGGCGCGGCACCCGCAATCGACGTGCCATCGACGAGAGTGAGCGCTCCGGGCGCGTCGACGCGGTAGACGGGGGAGGCCACGCCCGTCGAGGTCTCGTTGTGCGGGTAGGCATAGGCATCGACGCCCTCCGAGGCATCGCGCGGTGCGAGCGTGACCAGGGAGCCAGCCTCGGCCTCGTCGATGAGGGGCGCGCGCAGGTGCGGCGCACGTTCCGCTTCTAAGGCGAACTTTGCGCCGAATGCTCCCCAGGAACCGAAGGCCGCGCGTGAGTCAATGAGGCACGCGCAGGCCACATCCCAGAAGGCGGAGGCACCGCCGTTACCGAGCACGATCTCGTAGCTCTCGGGGACGCTCAGGAGGGAGCGCAGCCCGTCCTTGAAGGAAGCAACGACGTGTCGCACGGGCGCTGCGCGGTGGGAGGTGCCCATGAGGAGGGGTGTGAAGAGCGCCTGAAGCTGGTCGGGGCGCACTTTCGAGGGACCGCAACCGAAGCGACCGTCGGCGGGCAAGAGGACCGGGTCAATGTCGGGGAAAACCACCATGAACACAGCGTAACCCGCCTTGGCGCGCTATTTCCATCATGCTCATTAATCGAATTAGCGTGAAGAAGCACACGTGGGCACGCGTACTTTTTCGCGTCATTGTGTCGTTTGCTTCCAAGAAAAGGAAGGTCACCCTATCCTGTTGCTAGTTCATAGCCGTCAAAGGAGGATGCCGTGGCAGACCTGATCGACACCACCGAGATGTATCTCAAGACCATTCTCGAGTTGGAAGAGGACGGGGTGACGCCCCTGCGCGCCCGCATCGTGGATCGCTTGGGCCATTCGGGGCCGACGGTGTCGCAGACGGTCGCCCGCATGGAGCGTGACGGCCTGCTGCACGTGATGGGGGATCGGCGCCTCGAGCTGACCGAGGAGGGTCGCAGCCGCGCGACCGAGGTGCTGCGCAAGCACCGCCTGGCTGAGCGTCTGCTTCTCGACGTGATTGGCATGGAGTGGGCGCAGGTTCACGATGAGGCCTGCCGCTGGGAGCACGTCATGAGCGACGCCGTTGAAGCACGCCTGGTGGAGTTGCTGCATGACCCGAGCGTGGACCCCTACGGTAACCCGCTGCCCGGCGTGGGTGAGAGTGGGCGTCTGCAATCCGCGGAGCTCGCAGTGCGTTCCTTCGAGCCGGGTGCGCTGACCCTGGCGCGTATCGGCGAGCCGATCCAGGCCCAGGCTGATCTCCTGGCTTCCTTCGGTGAGCTGGGACTGCGCCCGGGCGTGCGCGTGGGTCTGTCTGCGCACGGTGACATCGTGCGGGTAGCGGCGCTGGACGAGGCGGGGGAGGTCAGCGGGTATCTGACGATCCCGATGGCACTGGCCGCTCACCTGTTCGTTCGCGGCGAGTAAGCGCAACCGTAACGAGGCCGGGGTCCGTGTGGGGTCTCGGCTTTCGTTATGCCCAGAATCGAGGGTATCTCGGATGGTGGAATGAGTGTGACGAGTCGGTGATTGGCTGAGTTTTTCCTGTTGTTGCGCGGCATAAATGTCACGAAATGGTAACGGTCGAGGATTGGGGTGTTATAGGAACGTGACACTGACCGCTTGTGCAGGGTATAGTGAGAACCGGTCATCAGACCAACCGCTCATCCGGTACCCGAAGTGAGACAACGGATGACGCGGAAAAAGCGTCTCACGCGGGGAACCCATCACCGGCTCCTCGTAGCCTAGGGGTGAAGCTCGCATGCCGAGCCGGGCCTCCCGCCCGAACCCGACAGCTAACCTCGCAGGGAAACAGGGAGAAAACGAGTGAAGACTTCTAAGCCTGCTCCGCGTCACCGCCAGGCACGTCGCCCCATCGCCGCTGCTGTGGTCGAGGGTGTCACCCCTATGAACGCCGCTCGCCCGATCGCCTTCGCGTCGGCCGCCGGTGTTGCGCTGACCGCGATTGCTGCCGGTGTTGCAAACGCCGCGCCGGCCACCCCCCAGTCCGAGCCGCAGAGCGCGGACCTGAACACCACGACCATTGCCGTCGACGACGTCACCACGGTTGAGGTTCCGGATATCGCGTGGACTGCCGAGGATGGCATCGCCGAGTCCGTCACCGCCGAGGCCCCCGCAGCCCCCGAGCCGGAGGCGGCCCCCGCCGATGAGACTGACGCGAACGCCTCTGATGGCGCTGCCTCGCGTTCCGAGTCCCGCGGCGAAATGTCCACTGCGTCTTCGGACACCTCGGCCCGTCAGGCCGCTGTCAACGCCGCTGGATCGGACATTGTCTCCGTCGCCCTCGGCCTGACCGGCATTCCCTACGTCTACGGTGGCGAGACCCTCGGCGGCCTGGACTGCTCCGGCCTGGTCAAGTACGCCTACGCGGCCGCTGGCATCAACCTGCCGCACTCCTCCTCCGCTCAGGCCGCTGGCGGCACCATTGTGTCCAACCCGCAGCCCGGCGACATCGTGGCCTACCCCGGCCACGTCGCCATCTACATCGGCGGCGGTCAGATGGTTGAGGCGACTATGCCCGGCTACAATTCCAAGGTTTCGCCGGTCCGCGGTGGCGCGACCTACGTGCGCTACTGAGCCGCTTGAACGATAGGTGATCGCCGCAGCCCCCGAGGGGTTGCGGCGATTGTTTTATCTTCCTCCACTTGGGCTTTCGCCCACCGTCAAAATGCGGCACAATATAAGTGACTGCCACCACGAGGAGGACATGATGAGTTCCACCGAAGTCATTCTGGTCGGTGTCGATGGCTCGAAGGAGAGCCTTGCCGCCGTCACATGGGCCGCTGATCGCGGCGCGCGCACCGGAGCGCGCATCCATTGCCTGTGCACCTACGCGCTGGCCTCCTACTCTGCCGCCGCCCTCGACGGCGGGTACGCCGTTCTCGACGACGAGGCCCTCAAGGCCGGTGCCGAACAGGTCGTCGAGGAAGCCAAGGCGCTGGCCCGTGAGCGCGGCGCCGCGCACGTGTCCGGTTCGACGGAGCCGGGCGACCCGGCGGGCGTCCTCATCGACTTCTCCGCCGAGGTCGACATGATCGTCGTCGGCTCGCGTGGAGGCGGTGGCTTTGCGGATCGTCTCCTCGGTACTGTCTCCTCTGCGCTGCCCGCGCACGCCAAGTGCCCGGTCGTCGTGGTGCCTCGCCACACCTCGGGCAAGAAATTCACGCCCATCGAACGCATCGTCGTCGGCATTGACGGAACCGACCAGCCTTCCTGCGCCCTCAAGCGCGCGATCAGCGAGACCGACCTGTGGGGTGCCCGCCTAACCGCCGTCTCGGCAGTCCCCATCGCTGCGGGTCCCTCCGTTATGGCGTGGACCCCGACGGGCATTGACCACTCGGCCCTCCTCGCCCAGGTTCGTCAAGGCATGGATGCCTCTGTCGACGCCGCCCTGGACGGGCGTAACGTACACGTGTCACGCCACGCCCTCGACGGCTCCGCGGCCTCGCTACTCATTGAGTTCTCGACCGCAGTTGACCTCGTCGTCGTGGGCACTCGAGGGCGCGGCGGCCTGGCCGGCGTGCTCCTCGGCTCGACCTCGCAGACCGTCCTGCACCACTCGACCTGCCCCGTCATGGTCGTACCCTCCGCCCACCTGGGCGAAGGTACGACGGCGGTGCACACGGAGTGGGAGCGGCGCTAACGCTTCACCACGGACGAGGCCGGGGACCCCACGCGCTCACCCCGGCCTCGTCCGTGTGTGCTCAATATCCCCGCCCCCATAGTCTCGTTCGTGGGCGGGGTGACGCGACGGGCAGGCATCCACTTTGCTAGAGTTGGCCCGGACAAAGTGTCACGCCCTCGTAGCTCAGGGGATAGAGCACCGCTCTCCTAAAGCGGGTGTCGGACGTTCGAATCGTCTCGGGGGCACTGTGAGGGGACCTCATGCGTAACGCCATCGGATATATCGTGACCGTCGTGGCCGCCCTGTGCTGGGGTGCTTCCGGGGTCTCCGCCGACTATCTGATGACGTCCCACGGCGTCGAACTGACCCTCGTCAGTTTCTTCCGCACGTTTACGGCTGGCATCCTCATCCTCGGCTGTGCGCTCGCCCGCTCGCGCAGGATCACCACCCAACACCGCGAGCTGGTGACAACGAGGCGTAACTGGCTTCCGCTCGTCTCCTACGCCATCTTCGGCCTGGCGGCCTGCCAACTCAGCTACATGAGCGTCATCCGCGCCTCCAACGCTGGCACCGGCACCGTCCTGCAATACCTGGGTCTTATCCTCATTGTCGTGTGGGTATGCCTGAGCCACCGGCGCTGGCCGCGTGCCTCCGAACTGATCGCCATGATCCTGGCACTGATCGGTACGTTCCTACTGTCCACGCACGGTACCCCAGGCACCCTCGCCCTGACCCCCGTGACCCTCGCGTGGGGTGGCGTCGCCGCCCTCACCCTGGCGACCTACACGCTGCTACCCGCCCGCCTCATCGCCGCATACGGTGCCGAACTCGTCGTCGGCTACGGCCTGGCCATCGCCGGAGCCGGGGTCGGCCTCGTCGGGCGAGTCTGGCGCTACTCGATCACGTGGACGCCCGACGTCATCCTTGCCATGACAATCACCGTCGTGCTGGGCACCGCTGTCGCCTTCACCGCCTACCTGTGGGGCGTCGACCGCATCGGACCCGTGCGCGCCAGCCTCGTCGGCTGCGCTGAACCCATCGCGGCGACCGTGTTCTCCGCCCTCATCATGGGAAGCTCCTACACGGGTGCCGACATCGTCGGCATGACCCTCATCGTCAGTGCCGTTGTGACCATTTCCGTTGTCGACCTCATCCGGGCGCGCCGCGTCACACAATAAGGCGGTGCTGCCGTAGGGTTGAATCGTGGTTCCTAGTATCTTTTCGCGCCGTTCCGCCCCCGAATCCGAGGCCCCCGAATCCGAGGCCCCCGAGGCCTCGTCCACATCGACGCACTCGAACACCCTTGTCGGTCAGGCGCGCTCCGCGTGGCGCACACGACTCGAGGAGACCATCGCTGCTGACAACAAAAAACTGCCGACGCTCTCGCTCACCGAGGCCCACCCCGGCGGCCTCGCCCAGCTCTTCACCGAGCACCCCATCCGCCTGAGCCTACTCATCCGCGAACCCATCGCCCTGGGCCGCGCGCTCGACCGAGCCCGCGCGATCATCGCCCGCTCTGAGAAACGTGCCGCCAGCCACGGAACCGGCTCGATCCACCTGGCCATTGGAACCGCCACGTGGCGCCACGGCACCGAACTCATCACCGCGCCCGCCCTGCTACGCCCCGTACGCCTCGTGCGCCGCAACGACGACGTCCTCATCGCCATGGGGCATGGTGCCCTCCTGACACCCGAGCTCGAAAATGCCCTGCGCGCGGCCGGAGAAGACATCGACGGACGCGATATTCTCGCCCAGGCCAGCGGACACCACGGGTTCTCCTCCTCGCAGGCCATGAGCGCCCTGCGCCAGGCATGCAGCGTCCTCAACCGCTTTGAGCTGCGCGACGAATTAGTCATCGGCCTCTTCATCCACCCCGCCGGCCCCCTCGCCGCCAGCCTCGACACCGACGTCGAGGCCCTGGCTGACTCCGCGGTTATCCGCGCGCTCGCGGGCGACCAGGACGCTCGCCGAGAGCTGACCGCCACGCCGCTCACGCGCAATCCCGGCGACCGCGACCCGTGGGCCGAAAAGGGGATCGGCGACCTGCTCCCCACTCAGCAGGACGCGGTCGAGGCCGCATCCGATGGCCGCAGCGTCCTCATCGACGTGCCCGCATACGCCGACGACGCCTCCATCGTCGCCGCCATCCTCGCGGACGCGGCTGCCACCGGGCACTCCGTCCTGCACGTGTCCACCGCACCCTCGCGCTCGATTGCCGCCTACTCGCGCCTAGCCGACCTGGGCCTGTCCGACATCATCGCCAACATCGATGGATACTCCGACGCGCGGCGCAGCCTTGCCCCGCGCGTCAAGGAAGCAATGGACGACATGGCTCCCGTCGTCGACCAGGTGAGCGTCGACGCGATGCGCGCCCGCCTGCGCCACGTGCGTTCCTCGCTGAGTTCCTACGCGAAGGCCCTGCACGAACCCTACGGACGCTACGGCGTATGCGCGGCCGATGCCCTGCGTGCGCTCACTGACCTCACCAGCAGCGAGGGCGCGCCCACGACCCGCGTCCGTCTGTCTGATCAGACCCTCTTCGAGATCGCCATGGACCAGGGCAAGTCCGCCCGCGCCCTCCTCCGCGAGGCCATCGCCTCCGGACGCCTGGCCGGGGGCGCATCCTCCGCCTGGGCAAAGGCCATCCTGACCTCCGACGAACAGGCCTCCGATGCTCTCACGCGCGTCAAGCGCCTGTCCCAAACGCTGCCCGAGCTGCGCGTCTACATTTCCTCCGTCGCAGGCGAGGCCGGCATCAAGCCCGCGGGCACCCTCGCCCAGTGGGACCGCCAGCTCGCCATGTTCGACGGAATCGCCGACGTCCTCGACGTCTTCAAGCCCCGCGTGTTCGAACGCAGCGCCGCTGACATGGTGATCGCTACCGCCCCCAAGCAGTGGCGCAAGGACCACGGCATTGCCATGAGCCGAGCCAAGCGCACCCGCCTGGTCAAACAGGCCCAAGACCTCGTCCGCCCCGGCGTCCACGTGCCCGACCTGCACCGTGCTCTCATCCGCGTTCAAGAACGCCGCGACGCCTGGTGCGCCGTGTGCGGCGATGACTCCTGGCCGATCCTGCCCGCTAAAATCGGCGAAATCTCAGCCCTGACCGACTCCGTGCGCGACGACCTCGACGCCATCGCCCCCGTGTTCGTGGACGAAGAACCGGACCTGGTCGCCACCCACGTGCAGCGCCTGTCCACCCTCATTGAACGCTGGGCCGGCGACACGAGCACCGCCCGCGAGATCCCCGCCCGCCTGGAGATGCGTTCGCGCCTGGCAGCCCACGGCCTCGACGCCCTTGCCCAGGACCTCGCCGACCGACGTGTCGACGAATCCCAGATCGACACCGAACTCGACCTGGCCTGGTGGGCCTCCCTGCTGCGCTCCATGCTGGCCTCCCAGCCCGCCCTCGGCGGCCTCGACCCTGCCTCCCTTGAAGACCTCGCCCGCGAAGGCCGTGAGCTCGACGAAGCCCAGGTCGCGTCGCTCATCCCGCAGGCCATCACCGGCGTGCGCAGAATCCGCGCCAACGCCCTCGCCGCGAGGCCCAGACAGTACGAGGCACTGCGCGAACTCCTCGAAGACGGGCGCGCCCCCTCCGACCTCGAGCTGCTCATCGCCTACCCGCTCGTGCGCCACCTCCTGCCCGTCCTCATGACGGTCCCCGCCATGGTGCCCATGCTCGCACCCACCGGGCGTACCGTCGACATCGTCGTGCTCGACGGCGCAGACGGCCTGCCCCTCGCCGAACTCGCGCCCATCATCGCGCGCGGCCACCAGCTGGTCGTCATCGACGACCTCGCCGCCGCCTCCGAAGGCGGTGCCACTCGCGCGCTCGCCGACGTCCTGCCTACCCTGCGCGTCGACCCCGGCCCGCGCCGCCTCAACGACCAGGTCGCGCTGCTCCTCGCTCGCTACGGCTACGAGCACGCCGGCATCCCCGTGCCGTGGACCGCCGCGAACGCTCCCGTATCCGCGCGCTGGGTCGAGGCCACCGGCATGCCCGCCCCCGGTGCCCACGCCATCGAATCGACGTCCGCGGAGGTCCGAGCCGTCGTCGACGCCGTCATCGAGCACGCTGTCGAATCCCCCGAACGGTCCCTCGCCGTTGTCGCCCTGTCCGACCGCCACGCCAAGCGCATCTCCGAGGCCCTGGCAGCCGTGCGCTCGAAGGAACCCGGGCTGGCCTCGTTCTTTGACCCAGCAACGCCCGAACCTTTCGTCGTCATCGGCCCGCAGCAGGCCCTCGGCCTGACGCGCGAGTCCCTGATCCTGTCCGTCGGCTTCGCGAAAACTCCGCACCGTCGCGTCATCCACGACTTCGGGATCCTCTCCACCGAGAAGGGAGCCGACGCGCTCGCTGAGGTCCTCCGCATCGTGCGCGGCGACCTTACGCTCGTGTCCTCACTGCGCTCCGACGAAATCGACCGCGACCGGTTGCACCACGAGGGTTCCCGGATGCTCGTCGACCTCCTCGAGATCGCCGAGGGGCACGCGGGCGAAGGAATGGACGCCTGGCCGGTCCTCGCCGGCGAACCCGACCGACTCCTCGTCGACCTGGCGGACCACATCTACTCCCGAGGCCTCGAAGTCGTCGCCAACGTCGGCATTCCCGGCGGCATGCGTGTCCCACTGGCCATCGGACACCCCGCCTCGCCCGGCCGCCTCCTACTCGCCATCCTCACCGACGACGAGGAATACCTGTCCGAGCCCAGCCAGCGCGTGCGCGACCGCGCCCGCCCCCGCTGGCTCGAAGCCCAAGGCTGGCACGTCTACACTGCCCTGTCCATGGCCCTGTTCATCGACCCGGAAAAGGAAACCAACACAATCGTCGACGCCGTCCTCGACGCCCTCGATGAACTCAACGTCAGCTCCGACACGCCCGCCGTCGCCGTGCCTGCGCACGTTGACGACGACGAGGCCGACACCTCGTCCGCAACCGGTGGTGCGGACGACTCGGCGGTGAGTGCTGGCTCCGCTGAGGCCTCGACCCCCGTCGCCGCGAAGGACGCTCAGGCATCTGCGACGGAACCCGCCTCCGAGTCTGGCGACGATACCCCGTCTGCGCCCGCTAAACCGCGCCCGCCCATGCTGGACGACGGCCTCGACGAAGAATCCAAACGCCGCAAGAAAGCCGACGAAGACACGACCGGCATGCTGCTGGAAATCAAACGAAAGGAACGCGCCTTCGAGAAAAACCGCGGCCCGCGTCCCGCGATTGCCAAGGGCCTGCCACTGGCCGCCTACTCCGACGACCAGCTCGACGAAATGGCCGCCTGGGTCCGCTCCGACGGCGTCGAACGCACCGACCTGGAGACCGCAGAAGAACTGCGCCAAGCCCTGGGCATCACGCGCCGCGGCTTCCAGTCCGACGCGGTGCTCGGCAACGTCGTGCGCCGCACCAAGCCGGAGGCCCCTGCCGCTTCCTCGGAGGACGCTGCTCCCGGTGACGAGGCCGAGCCTGGCGATCAGGATCCCTCCGGTGAGTGAGGCTCCCACCCCGCGCAAGCGCCGCCGCGTCGCGCGTTTCGTCTCAGAGGTGGACCAACGCCTCATCGCCGAGGGCCTGCCGCCTTCCTGGGAAGACCGCGTGCGCCCCGAAGACACGCGCCCCGGCTCCATGGCCGACGCCCCCGACCGGGGCGACGGTGCCAACGACGCGCGCCTGCTCGAAAACGTGCCCCCGCACGCCCAGGCCCGCGCGTAGGAGCGAGGTCGCCCGCTCGGCGGCTTTCCCCGGGCCTGTCCGGGTGTCGGTGCCCGGTGGCGGCGGCCCGCGTGCAGAACCAGGTGGAGTAGTGTCCTATAACCCAGTTGCCGGGGCACGTTGGTGGATACAAAAATGCGGGGCCGATGCACGCATCGGCCCCGCATTCCCTCGCGAAGAGGGCAAGAGAATCAGGCGCGGTCGCCCTTGGCGAGGGCGTCGCGGATCTCGGTGAGGAGCTGGACCTCTTCGGAGACCTCCTTGGGGGTCTCGTCCGCATCCTTCTTGCGGCGGGCGTTGAGGGCGTTCATGGGCACAACGATGCAGAAGTAGATCGCGAAGGCCATGAGGAGGAAGTTAATGACGGCGGTGATCAGGACGCCGAACTTCACGTCGGTGCCGTTGAGGGTGAGGATGAAGGCATCCGAGAAGTCGGGCTTGCCGATGACGGCGGCGATCAGCGGGTTGATGATGCCGTCGACGAGGGCGTCGACGATGTTCTTGAAGGCGGCACCGATGATGACACCGACGGCCAGCTCAACGACGTTGCCGCGAGAGATGAATTCCTTGAAGCCCTTAAGCATGGGTTCTCCTGTGTGAAAGGTCGGCTGAGCCGACACGTCTGAACCGCCGAGGAAACTCGGCGTGGCGGGCGGGAGCCGCCGGGGCTGGCGCCACGCGGGCGCGCTGTTACCACGGAGAACATTAGGGGGACTTTCGTCGTGACGATAGCGAGCAGGGGGGTAATATTCGTCGCAGTATCGCCAATTTGCGGCGGCGTTACGGCAATGCCGCAGATAACGGGCCTCTGAGAGATAGGTGACAAACGATTGATCGATGTGGCCTAGTGCGTTTGTTAGGGCCTCGTGACACGGATCGTGCGCGTGGGCGTGATGATCGCGTCGATGGGCATGTCATGCGCCTCAAGGGGGATCTGGCCGGGTTCCAGCACCTCGTCGTCAAAAATGACGGCGACGACCGGCGCGGTGGGGCAGCGGTGGGGGAGCGTGCGATCGTACCAGCCGCCGCCCTGCCCCAGGCGCGTCCCGTCCAGGCCCCCGGCCAGCGCGGGCACGAGAATCAGGTCGGCCCGAGCCAGCGCTTCCGACGCCAATGCCTCGCCCGATGGCTGAGCGGGAGGCCTCCCAGGCATCACCAACGCCTGCCCTGCCTCCCACAGTCCCCAGCGCGGTCCGCTCAGAGCCACCCCGGCCTCGTCAACGAGGACCGGAAGAAGCGCGCGGGGAAAGAGGCCGAGCGTCAGGGACAGGTCCGGCTCAAGCGGAGTGGGCACGAAGAGTGCGGGCAAGGCGACGGACCCCATCGACGAGGCCAGGGCGCGCACCTGGAAGGCGATCCCTTCCGCTTCGGCACGGTGACGTACTGGCAGGGGAGTTTGGTCAGTATCTGACGACGGTGCGCCAATCGAGGTGCCGGGGAGTGCTCGGCGACCCCGGCGCCGACCTCGAATCTCCGCGCGGAGAGTTGTTTTTGTGGCCATCGTCTCCCTCTTCGGTCGTTTCTTCGCTACTCTTGCAGTATGTCAGAGAAAAACCAGCCTGTAGTGCACGCCGTTGTCCCCTCGGCCGGTCGCGGAACCCGCTTCCTGCCCATCACGAAGTCGGTCCCCAAGGAGATGCTTCCCGTCGTTGACCGCCCCTCGATCGAATACATCGTTCGTGAGGCCACCGACGCTGGCATCGAAGACGTCCTGTTTGTCACCCGCGCGGGTAAGCAGGCCATCGAAGACTACTTCGACGCTGAGCCCGGCCTCGAGGCCGACCTCGAGAAGGCCGGCAAGGAAAAGGCCCTCGAGTACGTGAACGAGTACAAGAAGTATGCGCGTGTCCACTCCGTGCGCCAGGGGCACCCCCTCGGCCTCGGCCACGCGATCCTCCAAGCGAAGTCCCACGTGGGCGACGCCCCCTTCGCGGTCCTACTGCCGGACGACCTCATGGAACCCGGCTCGCAGCTGCTGCGCAAGATGATCCAGGTCCGCGAGGCCCTGGGCGGCAGCGTTGTCGCCTTGCTGAAGGTCACGCCCGAGCAGGCCACCGCCTACGCCTCTACCGCGGTTGAGGTGCTGCCCGTGCCCGAGGGCGTCGACCTGGAGGAGGGGCAGCTCATGCGCATCACCGACGTCACCGAGAAGCCCCCGCTCGACGAGGTCAAGTCCGAGTACGCCGTCGTCGGACGCTACCTGCTGGACCCGGCCGTGTTCACTGCCCTCGAAAACATCGAACCGGGTGCCGGCGGTGAGTATCAGCTCACAGACGGGTACGCGCGCATGATCGGCCTCCCCGAAGAACAGGGTGGAGGGTTGTACGGTGTAGTTATTGACGAGCGTCGCTTCGATACCGGGGACAAACTCGGCTACCTCGAGGCAAACGTGACGCTCGCCCTTGAGGACCCGGCGCTTGGAGGGGAACTCAGGGAGTTCCTGCGCTCCAAGCTCGAGGACTGAGAACCATGCGAAGCGTTGCCGACTTCTACCAGGACTGCCAGGCCGTCGCTCACGCGGTGCCCCCGCTCGACGTCAAGCTTGCCGACGCAGTGAGCTGCGTGCTCGCGGAGGACGTGCAGGCACCCTTCAACCTTCCGGTCGCCGACCTGTCCGCGTGTGACGGGTACGCCGTGCGCGTGCGCGACTGTGAGGGAGCAACCCTGGAGACGCCGGTGACGCTTCCCGTCACCGAGGAGATCCGCGCCGGGGCCGTCGACCCCGCCGCCCTCGTGCCCGGCACCGCGATCCGTATCGCGTCCGGCGCGCCCATGCCCACGGGTGCCGAGGCCGTGGTTTCCCTCGAGTTTACCGACCACGGAGTCGCTCAGGTCGCCCTGTGCACCGCCCCCGCCAGCGGAGAGAATATCCGCCGCCGCGCCGAGGACGTTGCGCAGGGCGAGACCGTGCTGCGCGCCGGTACGCGTATCGGCGCGCGCCAAATGGCGCTCCTGGCCGGCGTGGGCCGTGACCACGTGCTCGTTCACCCGCGACCGCGCGTCGTCATCATCTCCATTGGCGACGAGATCGTCGAACCCGGCGGCGAGGCCCGCCCCGGTACTGTCTTCGACGCCAACGGTCACGCCTTGGCCACGGCCGTTGCTGACGCCGGCGCTGAAACCTTCCGCGTCGCCGCCGTCCCCGACGAGCGAGGCCGCCTGCGCGACACGATCGAGGACCAGCTGGTGCGCGCCGACCTCGTCCTGACGACCGGCGGCATCTCGTACGGCAGCGGCGACACCGTCCGCGAGGTCCTCGGTGCCCTCGGTACCGTCCGTTTCGATAGCGTCGCCGCCTGGCCTGGCCACATTATGGGTGTGGGTACCGTCGGTGGCGACGATGAGCGTCCCGGTACTCCCATCGTGTGTCTGCCCGGTGACCCGGTGTCCGCGCAGGTCTGCTTTGAGGTCTTCGTCCGCCCCGCGCTGCGCCACATGCAGGGGTGGACCACCGTCAACCGTCCGGTCGTGCGAGCCGTCATTGACCGCTCCTGGTACTCCCCGCGCGGTCGCCGTGAATTCGTGCGCGTGCGCCTCACGGGTTCCCCGCGCGCCGGCTACAACGCCTCCGTCATGGGGACCCCGGCCTCGTTGCTGCTCTCTGCGCTCGCGGACTCCAATGCGCTGGCCGTTGTCCCCGAGGACGTGACGAACGTGCGCGTGGGGGATACCTTGCAGTGCCTGGTCCTCGAATGAGGTGTCTGCTGCGGCGCTCCACGTGCGTGTGGGGGCGCGACATCGAGATGCTCACGCTGCGCGTGACGGATCCTGTGGGGCGCGGGTTTTTGCGCCCCGACCCTGCGGGTGGCCCGAATCCGCGCGAGCTCGTCATCCGCCCCGTGCTCGGCCAGGAGCACCGCGACCTTGATGCTGTGCGCCGCGCTGACGGGCACTGGCTGCGCCCGTGGGAGGCGACTCTGCCCCCGGACACACTCGAGCATATTCCCACCTTCTCCCAGTACATGCGCCGCGCTGATCGCGATCACCGCGAGGGGACCGGCCTGATTTTTGGCGTCCGAATCGACGGTCGCTTCGTCGGGCAGTTCAGCATTTCGAACGTCCATTGGGGCGCGATGTCGTCGGGGATGCTGGGCTACTGGATTGTGTCGAATTGGGCGGGACGAGGCCTGGGTTCCCTGTGCGCGGCCCTCGTCCTTGATCTGGTGGTGGGGGAGCTGGGCCTGCATCGGGTCGAGGTGTGCGTACGCCCTGAGAATGAGCGTTCGCTCGGCGTGTGTCGAGGCCTTGGCCTGATTGAGGAGGGGTTGCGCCCTCGTTTCATGCACATTGCGGGCCAGTGGGCCGATCATGTTGCGTTCTTTATTGACTCCGAGTCGCTGCCTGAGGGGGGCCTCGTGCAGCGGCGGTGGGGTAGTCCCGCGATTTCCTGAGCGGGTTGGTGCGTCTTTCGGGGCTTGACGCCGTGCGGTTGCTGCGCGTGGGCGGGTGGCGGGGGTGATGTCGTGGTCATGCGGTGTTTTCTTGTGATGTCAACCAATTGTGAGAATTGTCAAGTATGTCACTGTGGTGTTCTTCCTGTTTGACGACTGTGTGACTGTGGTGGTGCTCGGGGGTGTTCGCGGCGCTGATTACCACCGTCTCGCTGGTGCGCATAGTGCAGGTGTTATGAACGCGACAGTTATTGCTTATTTCATACTTACCACTAGGTTTAAGAGTCCGACACGCCCGATTTCGGCGAAGTTGCTACTCGCTAACCATCCTACGTTGAAAGGGTGGAAATTGGTGGACTCGTCATCGCAGCGGTATTTGTGTCGCTTCTCGCGACCGTACCGCAGTTGGTCGAACGCAGAATGGCCATCGTTGAGTCGCGTGAGATCGACCGATTCTCCCCGAGCTTGCGCATGATTCACATGGATGCGTCAGAATTGGACATGTGTGATCGTGCCACCGGAACGATCTTGGCGCGGCGCGCACTGACGAGCGGAGGAAGCATGCATACAGTCGCCACTGGACGCACTCGGCCCGTCATTGACCGCCGCAACAATAAGGCTGTCCGAGACATCGCCCGGCTGCGCGCGCGCCGTGCTGCCCGCCTGGCCGCTGAGATCGCTGCCGGCCGTCGCCGCATGGTGATGACGGGTATTTGCGCGCTGTCCATGGTCATCCTTACCATCGTTATTGCTGCCACCTCGATCGCGTGGACCTGGATCCTTGTCCCGATTGCCGCGCTGGTGGCGTCGCTGTTCACCTCCCGCGTCGCGGCCGTGCGTTCGCAGCGCGCGTCCGAGCGTGAGTTCGCGCAGCTCACGAAGCTGCGCGCCGACGTGCGCGGTGGGCGACCCGCGTCGTCCGCCCCTAAGGTTCGCAAGGCTGAGGCCACGAAGGCTAGCGACGAGGCCGTGGTTGCTCCGCGCGTGTCCTCGTCGTCCGCTGCCTCTGCTCCGTCTGCGTCCGCTCCTCGTGCTGGCGGTGACGAGCCTGCAACCCAGACCGGTTCCGTTCCCTCCCTCGTGTTCAACGTCGAGGTGCCAGAGGCCGTTGAGGTTGCCGACACTCCTGCTCGCGCGTGGACCGTCGCCCCGATCCCCGCGCCCACCTACGCGTCGCGTGATCGCATTCGCGGTCGCATTGTCCACGCCGACACCGACCTGCGTGGTATCCCGCGTATCACGGCCACCATCCCGGCGCGTCCGATCGCTCAGACCGCCCAGGTGGGTGCCCGCTCCACTGAAGAGGTCGTCGCCGACCAGATCGTCGCCCTTGACCTGGACGCCGTCCTGGATGCGCGTCGGGCACAGTAGGGCTGCTGATTGCTGTCGTTGCCGCGCCGCGAGCCTCAGGCTCGCGGCGCGGTTCTTTTGTCGCTCATTGGTGACGTGGGGTGGTTCGCTGTGCTGTCCCCTCATTCCGGGGCTAGGTGGCAGGTGGAGTAGACATGTGAGGTATCCGCTTGTCTGTGGCGCGTTGACGAGTGCGGTGTGGTTGCGTGTGGTCTCGTTGCCTGTTGCCTGTTGCCTGTTGCCTGTTGCCTGTTGCCTGTTGCCTGTTGCCTGTTGCCTGTTGCCTGTTGAATGAAGGTGGGGGAGTATATCCCGACTGCTTAGCGGTCGTTTTGTCGTGCAGTCTTCGGTGCGAAGCCTCGCTGATTATGGTCGGCTTGCGTGAAGGCTTCGGAGGGTGCTAAGGTATATCCGTCCTTGGGGCTATGGCGCAGTTGGTAGCGCGTCTCGTTCGCAATGAGAAGGTCGGGGGTTCGAATCCCCCTAGCTCCACCACAGACCGGCATCCGATAGTGGGTGTCGGTTTTTCGTATGTGCGGGCCTGGTATCGACCTGGTTTCGTGTACCGCAAGGCTGGTGTGGGTGTGCCAGTACTAGGGTTAAAGGACAAAACGTGTGGGTTTTGTGGCAACTTTTCGGCTTGTTGGTAAGGGAAAGTCTGTATTGAACTTGGTTGAGCCCAACTATGAAGGCGGACGCATCATGTTCCATACGCATTGAGTTTTCGTTGTGGGTTACGTTGTGCCTTCCGATGAGGGGCAGTGGGGGTTTTGCAGCATTAGGATCCGTCTGTCGACGTGTCATCGGCGTGTCGTGGTTCTAATGTCGCCATTTCCCCCGTGTAGTGGCCAAGAGTGAAGGCTGAGCCGCCCAAAGTGCAGACCATCTCGGAGAAACATGTCGACAATGATTTCTTGTGTGTGAGGCGGTCTGCGTTTTGGGATAGTCCCTGGGGACGAGCGGCTGGTGTGTGTGGGCATGTGGTCGGGGCTGTTCGTGGCCAGGTGCCATGCCTCGCTCGTACGTGGGTCGGCTATTGTGCGCGTGGGCCGCCTGTTCCGTATGTGGGAGGGGTTGCCCAGGCTCGGAATAGCGGGTTAGCGTGCGGATAAAGCGTGGCCGGATTACGTGCGATCAGATGGCGTGAATCGGGGTTTTCTGGGCATTGCGGGCACGGGCGGCCCCAGCCGTCACCACTCACGAGGCGAAGCGGCTCCTGTATTTGTCCCACAGGTCGCGCAGCTTCTTGCCGTCGGACTCGCGCACGAAGACGTCGAGGGCGGCGGCAGAGCTGTTGCCGGTCAACTCCTTGATGGCCGCGGAAGGAGAGGCGACGTCTGTGCCGTCGGGCAGGACGATGGTGCCTTCGGCTGAGATCGTCACGACGTAGACGCTGCCGAGGTTGCGGCGTCGCCACACGAAAGTGTCACCGGGGGAGATGATTCCGGTCGCGACGACGTCGGCTAGGCGCACTTGGCGGCCGCGCGCGGCGGAACGCTTGTCGACGGCGGCCTCCAGCTCGGAGCTGGACAAGAGAGACAGATCCACGCCATCGGAATCGCGGCGAATGTCCCAATAGTCCAAGATGCTGCGCGTCAGGTGGGTCTGACGCAGCTCGAGGGCGGCATTGCTGATCTCGCCCCTGTCGGAGGGTAGTGTACCGACGATGAGCGCGCCGACCGTCGGTGCTTCGTGGAGTGCGCGTGACACGGTGTCCCAGTCGGGTGCCTGGTTGACGGAGCGTGATTTGATGGTCGTCAGAACCAGGCCTCCCAGACGCCTGTTCCAAATACGAGGATCCACGTCCGCTGCGACGCCGCGGATCGCAGTGGCGGGCAGCCCCGCCAGGACTCCTAGGCTGCGTGGCAGACGTGCCGGGAATCCACCCTGGTCGGCGACCATCGCGTGGTAGAGCAACACCTTGCGGAGAGAGGACTGAGGCAGGGCACTCGACAGCGTCTTGGCCGCCCGGTGGCGAGTATCGTCCGAGATCGCGCAGGCGGTAGTGATGGACTCGCCGTCCTCGACGGCGGCGATGAACTTGGCGATGATCGACTCGCGGGAACTTGGGACCAAGCGCGCGGCGACTGCCGTGCCGTACAGGCGCTCAAGCGAGGACATGAGAGAGGCAACCTCCTCGTCACTGCGCTCCACGCTTAAAATCGCCATGGCCGCCGGCTTCCAGTCGGACGCCTCGTACAGGCGCAGCAGCTGCAGGGACGTGGCGGCCGGGTGCCCGGCGAGGGGCTCCAGCGTCGCCAGAGAGTACGCGTGAGCGTTGGGAACCACGACCTCGTCGATGAATTCCTCGCCGCTCTTGGACGTGAGGAAGGGGGTGAGGACCTGCTCGCCGAACGCGTCGATGAGGGCGCGCTTGGCGGGCGAGCGCAACACGAGCGTCAGCAGGTGCCCGAAGAAGGCGTCCGGGTTCTCTGTGCCCAGCGAGTCGATGCTCTGCTCCCACAGGGCCGCGTAGCGCACCCGGGCGTCGGACTCGACGTGGGCGAGGACGCGCGCCTTGAAGATGTCGGCGGCCGACAGGGGGACGCCGCGCGTGTTGAGCACCGCGAAAATGCGGTGCGCGGCCTGGTAGGAGTCGGTCGACACCTCGATGAGGGAGACCTGCAGCATGAGGTACTGGACGAAACTCTGGACCTCGTCCGGTGCCAGCACATCCGGGTCGCTCAGTACGTCGAGCATCGCCCGCGCGTTGTCATTGATGCGGCGCACCGAGGCCGGGGTCAGCGCACTCGCGTCGACGTCAAGCAGAGAATCGATATTGTCGTCGACGATGAACGTATCAAAGAACTCGCGGTCGCATTCGCGCACGAGCAGGCGCGGCCGCTCGTCCAAGCCCTTGAAGGTCGACTCAGCGATACTCAGGCGTTTACTGAGGTCGCCGTGCAGCCCGGAACCGATGCCCGCCAGGTGACGCAGGAGCGCCAAGAGGATGCACAGCGTCGTCATGCGCTGCTGCCCGTCGATGATATCCACGTCGTCGCCGCTGGGGTGCTGCACGAGCACAACAGAACCCAGGAAGTAGTCGCCGTCGTTCGTGCGCCATGCGCCCAGCAGGTCATTGACCAGGGCGATTGCCTGCGGTTCCTCCCACACGTAGGGGCGCTGGAAGTCGGGGATCTGGTACTGCCTGTCTCCGGTCAGCAGGGCGTCGATGGACTTCTGTGTCGTCGTGAGGGTCATGGAGGCCTACATCCTCGTCGGGGGACTTTACTCTACTCGGAAGTATAACGATGTTTATTTGGTATGTGTCTAAGGGGGACGAGGCTTGGGCACCCTCGCTCCTCCGCGCGCCCTGTGTGTGGCAGGGTGGGGATAGCATGGGTGCGTACGTGGCGGGAGCCTCTCGCGCGGTGACAGTGGAACGGAACGGGGACGCGTCGATGGAGACGATAAGAAAGACGGATAGCCGTCGCGGGCGGATCGCCTACGAGGTCGCGGGCCTCGCCTGGCTCGCCGAGGCCTCGGACCCTGGGGCAGCGGTTGTGCCCGTGCTTGATCACGGGGCGACGTGGCTGGAGGAACCTCGTGTGGTCTCGGTATCACCATCGGCGCAGGATGCCGAAGCATTTGGCCGTGCCCTTGCCTACACGCACGCTGCCGGTGCCACGCACCTGGGTGCCACCCCCGACGGGTACGCGGGTGACGGCTGGATGGGGGAGGCTCACCTCTCCCTCCCCGAACGTCCAAGCGCTCGCGGCGAAGCGGATAGCGCGAACCGCGCGGATTGTGCCGAGGCTACCTCGGCCTCGTCTCCTCGCGAGTCGTGGGGAGCGTTCTATGCACGCGAGCGGATTGCGCCGTACCTGGACGCGCGCGTCTTCACCGCCTCCGAGCGGAGTCTTATCGAGCGGCTGTGCGAGCGCCTCGACTCCGGCGACCTCGACCACGGCCAGCCGCGCTTGGTTGCCGACGCGATCGCTCGGCGCGAGGACGTCGGTGCCGCGCGCACCCACGGCGACCTGTGGAACGGCAACGTCATGTGGACGCCCGGCGGAGCTGTCCTCATCGACCCCGCTGCGCAGGGCGGGCACGCCGAGGAGGACCTTGCTGCCCTCGCCGTCTTCGGCTGCCCCTACTATGAGCGCATCCTCGCCGCCTACAACGAGGCCTCGCCCCTGGAGGACGGCTGGCGCGAGCGCCTCACCCTGCACCAGGCGCACATCATCATGATCCACTGCGCCGTCTTTGGTCGCTCCTACGTGCCCGACGCGGTGGCGATCGCCCGGCGGTACGCCTAAGCACGAGGCCGGGGCCAGGTCGCGCCGCGCGACTCAGCTCCGGCCTCGTCCCTAGAGAGCCTCCCGAGGGGAGGGTCCTACAGGCGCGGGATGTTACGCATGTTGGAGGTCGCCATCGAGAAGGCCTCGGCGATCCCGCGGTTGAGGACGATCTTGCTCATCGCGGTCGCAAAACCGACGACCTGGCCGCCTGTGATGGCCGGCGGGAGGGAGAGGGCGTTCGGGTCCGTGATGACCTCGACGAGGGCTGGGCCGGGCGCAGCGAAGGCCTCGCGGTACGCGGCCTCCAGGCGAGACGCGTCCTCGACACGCTCCGCGTGGAAGCCAATTGCGCGCGCGATCTCGGCGTAATTCGTATCCGGGACATCCGTCTGGAAGTCCGGGAGGCCGTTGACCAGCATCTCCAGCTTCACCATGCCCAGCGTCGAGTTGTTGAAGACAACCACCTTGATGGGCAGGTTGTACATCTTCGCGGAGATCAGCTCGCCGAGCAGCATCGACAGGCCACCGTCACCCGATACCGACACGACTTGGCGATCCGGGTAGGCGACCTGGGCACCCAGGGCCATCGGCAGGGCGTTCGCCATCGAGCCGTGCAGGAGCGAACCAATGAGACGGCGCGTGCCAAGCGGATCGATGTAGCGGGCAGTCCACACGTTGCACATGCCCGTATCCGCGGTGAAAATCGCGTCCTTCGCAGCCGTCTCGTTGAGGAGATGAGCGGCGTACTCGGGATGGATCGGACGCATCTTCTCCACGTTGCGCGTGTAGGCCCCCACGGGAGCGTGCATGATCTCCGAGTGCTTCTTGATCTTGGACTTCAGGAAGGAATCAGAGCGGCCAGCGTGTAAGTGGGGGAGGAGCGCCTCAATGAAGGGCTTGACCTGAGCGTGAATCGCGAGGCCAACGTCCGTGCGGCGACCCAGCTTCTCCGCGTGCGTATCCACCTGAATGGTCGGGGTATCGGGCAGGAACTGGTCGTAGGGGAAGTCGGTGCCCAGCAGAATCAGCACATCGGCGTCGTTCATGCCCTCCGCGGCCGCACCGTAGCCCAGCAGGCCCGTCATACCCACATCGAAGGGATTGTCGTACTGGATGAAGTGCTTGCCGCGCAGAGAGTGGCCAATAGGAGCCTTGAGCGCATCCGCCAGGGCGATGACCTCGTCGTGGGCGCCCTCGACGCCCGCGCCGGCGAAGATCGCGACCTTGTCCGCCTTATTCAGGAGGGCGGCGGCCTCGTCGATGTCCGCCGGGTTCGGGGCCAGCGTCGCGGGACGAGCGGGCGCGTAGGTGGGAACGTGCTCGACGGCCTTGAGGTCGGAGACATCGCCGGGCAGAGTGATGACCGACACGCCGCCCAGACCGACCGCGTGGCGGATCGCCGAGTTCACGGTGCGCGGCGACTGTGCCGCGGAGGAGATGAGTTCGTTGTAAACTGAGCACTCCTCGAAGATGCGGTCCGGGTGCGTTTCCTGGAAGTAGGTGGAGCCGATCTGGACGCTCGGGATGTGCGAGGCAATGGCCAGGACAGGCGCGCCCGTGCGGTTCGCGTCGTACAGGCCGTTGATGAGGTGCAGGTTGCCCGGGCCGCATGAACCCGCGCACACGGCGAGCTTGCCGGTCAGCTGAGCCTCGGCCGAAGCAGCGAACGCCGCCGCCTCCTCGTGGCGGACGTGAATCCAGTCGATGCCGCCCTTCTTCGAGCCGCCGGTCTTGCGCACGGCGTCGACGATGGGGTTGAGCGAATCGCCGACAATGCCGTAGATCCGATGGACTCCCGCGTCGACGAGCTGGGCCACGATCTGTTCCGCGACGTTCATGCCATCTCCTTAAAATTATTGGCTGTGACCTTGTAAAACCACCATAGGCATGACTAAGGTCCTATGTCGCTGTGACGTGACTGACGGATCAGGGAGGGTGTCGGTGGAAGGGTAGCGTCTTCCTCCGCTAAGATGGCCACGCCCCAATAGCTCAGTCGGTCAGAGCAGCGGACTCATAATCCGTGGGTCGTCGGTTCAAGCCCGACTTGGGGCACCATCAGCCACAACTGGGAGCCGCACCCGCCGCGTCTGACGGGCAAGTCAGCCACGGCCTCGTCGATGGAGACGACCTCAGATAGCGCCTTGCGGTTTTGTTGATCTTTTGTATGGTGGGTTTTGAGGTCGCTAGGTGGAGGCGGTATGAGCTGCGAAATTCCCGATGGTTTCTACGACTTTGACGAGGTGGTGCGCGAAGCACGTGCCACATACACGCCCGAGGAACTGGCGCGGGAATGTGAGTTGGAGGAGCGCGCTGAGGAACAGCTTGAACGTGCTGAACTCGCCTACGCGATGCGCGCGGGTACCCCTTATCAGCGTTGTTCATAAACCGTGAAACGATTGTCCAGCCTGTCTCGCGTGGTGGCGGCACCTGTAGTCCGTCGTTAACATAGTGATCCGCGACCAATTGCAAGCGTAGCGATTGGTCGTCAGTTGCCCTGATGTCGGTCGTCGGTTCACGCCCGACTTGGGGTACCGCCAGCCACAACTGGGAGCTGCGCCCGCCGCGCCTGACGGGCAAGCCGACCACGGCCTCGTCGTCGTGAATCCCTGCACATATCACATCCAGCCTTGACTCGCGATGGGAGTCAAGGTAGGCTGAGTATTTGCGCCTTATCATGCCCGAGGTGACCCGTATCCAGCCGTCGTAACAGGCGCTTGACGGACCAGGACGCGTCAGATAATGGGTGATAAGGAAGCGTGCGCACCGTAACAGCAGGGAAGGACCCCCTTTGGCTGCCAACAGCACCGCCAAACAGCCCAGCCACCGCATTTCGTTCGCGAAGCTCCGCGAACCCCTCCAGGCACCCAATCTGCTGGGCCTGCAGGTCGAGAGCTTCGACTGGCTGCTGGGCAACGACGCGTGGAAGGCCCGCGTCGAAGCCGCACAGGCATCCGGCCGAGGTGACGTCCCCGACGTCTCCGGCCTCGAAGAAATCTTCCACGAGATTTCCCCCATCGAGGACGTCGCAGGCACCATGAGCCTGTCGTTCCACGACCACCGCCTCGAATCCCCCAAGTACTCCATGGAGGAAGCCAAGGCGAAGGACTACACGTACTCGGCACCCATGTATGTGACTGCCGAGTTCATGAACTACGAGACCGGCGAAATTAAATCTCAGACCGTGTTCATGGGCGACTTCCCGCTCATGACCCCCCGCGGTACCTTCATCATCAACGGCACCGAGCGTGTCGTCGTCTCTCAGCTCGTGCGTTCCCCCGGCGTGTACTTCGAGAAGCTCTCGGACCGCTCGACCGACAAGGAAACCTTCGGCGCGAAGATCATCCCTTCGCGCGGCGCATGGCTCGAGTTCGAGATCGACAAGCGCGACGCCGTCGGCGTGCGTATCGACCGCAAGCGTAAGCAGTCGGTCACCCACTTCCTCAAGGCCGTCGGCATGACCGAATCCGAGATTCGCGACACCTTCGCCGCCTACCCGGTCCTCCTCGAAACCCTCGAAAAGGACACGGTCGCCACGCAGGAAGAGGCCCTGCTCGACATCTACCGCAAGCTGCGCCCCGGCGAACCCGCGAACGTCGACGCCGCCCAGACGCTGCTCAACAACTTCTACTTCGACTCTCGTCGCTACGACCTGGCAAAGGTCGGCCGCTACAAGATCAACAAGAAGCTGGCCATCGAAGCCGACCCCAAGGCCTCGACCCTGTCCCTCGAGGACATCGTCGCCACCGTCAAGTACCTGCTCGCCCTCCACCAGGGCGACAAGACCTTCGGCGGCACCCGAAATGGCGAACCCGTCGAGGTCCGCGTCGAGGTCGACGACATCGACAACTTCGCGAACCGTCGCATCCGCGCCGTCGGCGAACTCATCCAGGGCCAGGTCCGCACCGGCCTCGCCCGCATGGAACGCACCGTGCGCGAGCGCATGACCACCCAGGAAACGGACTCGATCACGCCCCAGACGCTGATCAACATCCGCCCCGTCGTGGCCGCGATCAAGGAGTTCTTCGGAACCTCCCAGCTCTCGCAGTTCATGGACCAGAACAACCCGCTCGCCGGCCTGACCCACAAGCGCCGCCTGTCGGCCTTGGGTCCCGGCGGCCTGTCCCGCGATCGCGCGGGCATGGAAGTTCGAGACGTCCACCCCTCGCACTACGGTCGTATGTGCCCGATCGAGTCCCCTGAAGGCCCGAACATCGGCCTCATCGGCTCGCTCGCAACCTTTGCGCGCATCAACCCCTTCGGCTTCATCGAGACGCCCTACCGCGTCGTCGAAAACGGCCGCGTCACGGACGAAATCCGCTACCTCACCGCGGACGACGAGAAGGGGCACTTCATCGCCCAGGCCTCGTCGCCCCTCGAGGCCGACGGCTCTTTCGCCGAGCACGATGTCCTGTGCCGTGTCGCCGGCGAAGACCCGACCCTGATCGCCCGTGATCGCGTCGACTACATGGACGTCTCCGCCCGCCAGATGGTGTCCGTTGCCGCGGCCTTCATTCCGTTCCTCGAGCACGACGATGCGAACCGAGCCCTCATGGGCGCGAACATGCAGCGTCAGGCCGTGCCGCTGCTCACCACGGAAGCCCCGCTGGTCGGCACCGGCATGGAGCTGCGCGCCGCGCACGACTCCGGCGAAATGATCCTCGCCGCCCACTCCGGCGTCGTCTCCGAGGTCTCCGCGGACCTGATCGTCGTCTCCACGGACGAGGGCGGCCGCGACTCTTACCGCCTCGAGAAGTTCGAGCGCTCCAACCCCGGTAACTGCACCAACCAGCGCGTTATCGTGGACGAGGGCGACCGCGTCGAGGTCGGCGACGTCCTGGCCGACGGCCCCGCCACCTCCAACGGCGAGATCGCGCTCGGCAAGAACCTGCTCGTCGCCTACATGTCGTGGGAAGGCCTCAACTACGAGGACGCCATTATCCTCAGCCGCCGCGTCGTGGAAGAGGACATCCTCACCTCGATCCACATCGAGGAGTACGAGGTCGACGCTCGCGAAACCAAGCTCGGTGAGGAAGAAATCACCCGCGACATCCCCAACGTCTCCGAGGAATCCCTCGCTGACCTGGACGAGCGCGGCATCATCCGCATTGGTGCCGAAGTCACCGCCGGCGACATCCTCGTCGGCAAGGTCACCCCGAAGGGTGAGACCGAGCTGACCTCCGAAGAGCGCCTGCTGCGCGCCATCTTCGGCGAGAAGGCCCGCGAGGTACGCGACACCTCCCTGCGCGTCCCCCACGGCGAAGAGGGCATCGTCATCGGCGTCCGCGAGTTCAACGATGACGACGACGACCTCAACCCCGGCGTCCGCCAGACCGTGCGCGTCTACGTCGCCCAGCGACGCAAGATCACGATCGGCGACAAGATGGCCGGCCGCCACGGCAACAAGGGCGTCGTCTCCAAGATCCTCCCCGTCGAGGACATGCCCTTCCTCGCCGACGGCACCCCCGTCGACATCATCCTCAACCCGCTGGGCGTCCCCGGTCGAATGAACGTCGGCCAGGTGCTCGAGTACCACCTCGGGTGGCTCGCCCACCAGGGCTGGGATGCCTCGACCGCTGTCGAGGCCGGCGAAGAGTGGGCTGCGCACCTGCCCGCCGACGGCATCAAGACCGAGCCCGGCACGCCCGTCGCCACCCCCGTGTTCGACGGCCTCGAAGCCGACGAACTCGCCGGCCTGCTGCGCAACGTCAACCCGAACCGCGACGGCGACGTCCTCACCAACTACGAGGGCAAGGCGCGCCTGTTCGACGGCCGCTCCGGCGAACCGTTCCCGTACCCGATCTCGGTGGGCTACACCTACATGCTCAAGCTCCACCACCTGGTCGACGACAAGATCCACGCCCGCTCCACGGGCCCGTACTCGATGATCACGCAGCAGCCGCTGGGCGGTAAGGCCCAGTTCGGCGGCCAGCGCTTCGGCGAGATGGGGGTGTGGGCCCTGGAAGCCTACGGTGCCGCCTACGCCCTCCAGGAGCTGCTGACCATCAAGTCCGACGACACCACCGGCCGAGTCAAGGTGTACGAGGCCATCGTCAAGGGCGAGGACATCCCCGAGCCCGGCATCCCCGAGTCCTTCCGAGTCCTCATCCAGGAAATGCGCTCGCTGTGCCTGAACGTCGAAGCCCTCGACGCGGCCGGCAACGTCATTGACCTGCGTGAGCAGGACGAAGATTTCAATGCGCGTGAGGACCTGGGCATCACCCTCGATGCTCGTCCGAACGCTGCGGCGACCATCGATGCGATCTGATAGGGAGAGATAACTTTGCTGGACGCCAAAACGTTCGACAGCCTGAAGATCACCCTGGCCACCGGCGACGACATCGCCGTCTGGAGCCACGGTGAGGTGAAGAAGCCGGAGACCATCAACTACCGTACGCTCAAGCCCGAGCGCGACGGCCTGTTCGGTGAGCAGATCTTCGGTCCCACCCGCGACTGGGAGTGCGCGTGTGGCAAGTACAAGCGCGTGCGCTACAAGGGCATCATCTGCGAGAAGTGTGGAGTTGAGGTCACTCGCTCCCGCGTCCGCCGTGAGCGCATGGGTCACATCGACCTCGCCGCCCCCGTCACGCACATCTGGTACTTCAAGGGTGTTCCCTCGCGCCTGGGCTACGTGCTCAACCTCGCGCCCAAGGACCTCGAAAAGGTCATCTACTTCGCTGCCTACATGATCACCGAGGTCGACGAAAAGGGTCGCCACGAGGATCTGGCTGAACTGCGCGCCGAACTCGAAGTGCAGAAGAAGCAGATGGAAAACAACCGCGACGCCACGATCAACGACTTCGCGGAGCAGCTCGAGTCCGACATCGCCGCCCTTGAACGCGACGGTGCCTCGCAGGCGGAGCGCGAGCGCGCACGCAAGCAGGGCGAGCGCGAGATGGCTAAGATCCGCCGCCGCTTCGACGGCGACATTGACGGCCTCGAGGCCGTGTGGGAGCGCTTCAAGGACCTCAAGGTCGGCGACCTCGAGGGCGACGAGCGCCTCTACCGCGCCATGGTGGCCCGCTACGGCACCTACTTCAAGGGTGACATGGGCGCGTCCGCCATCCAGAAGCGCCTGGAGACCTTCGACCTGGTGGCCGAGGTGGCCGCCCTGCGTCAGACCATCTCCTCTGATTCCGGCCCGCGCAAGGCCCGCGCCATCAAGCGTCTGAAGGTCATCAACGCCTTCGTCGCCACCGGCAACTCGCCGGCCTCGATGGTACTGACCAAGATCCCCGTGATCCCGCCGGACCTGCGCCCCATGGTTCAGCTGGACGGCGGTCGCTTCGCGACCTCCGACCTCAACGACCTGTACCGTCGCGTCATCAACCGCAATACTCGACTCAAGCGTCTGCTCGAGCTGGGTGCCCCCGAGATCATCGTCAACAACGAGAAGCGCATGCTTCAGGAGTCCGTTGACGCCCTCTTCGACAACGGTCGCCGTGGCCGCCCCGTCGCGGGTCCGGGCAACCGTCCGCTGAAGTCGATCTCGGACATGCTCAAGGGCAAGCAGGGTCGTTTCCGTCAGAACCTGCTCGGCAAGCGCGTCGACTACTCGGGTCGTTCCGTTATTGTCGTCGGCCCGCAGCTGCAGCTGCACCAGTGTGGTCTGCCCAAGCAGATGGCCCTGGAGCTGTTCAAGCCCTTCGTCATGAAGCGCCTGGTTGAGAAGAACTACGCGCAGAACGTCAAGGCCGCCAAGCGCAAGGTCGAGCGTCAGCGCCCCGAGGTGTGGGACGTCCTCGACGACGTCATCCGCGAGCACCCCGTGCTGCTCAACCGCGCACCTACGCTCCACCGCCTCGGCATCCAGGCGTTCGAGCCGCAGCTGATTGAGGGTAAGGCCATCCAGCTGCACCCCCTCGCCTGTGGCGCGTTCAACGCCGACTTCGACGGCGACCAGATGGCTGTCCACCTGCCGCTGGGCGCTGAAGCGCAGGCCGAGGCCCGCATCCTCATGCTGTCGACGAACAACATCCTCAAGCCCTCCGACGGTCGCCCCGTGGCCATGCCGTCGCAGGACATGATCATCGGTCTGTTCCACCTGACCTCGAACCCCGACCCGTCGATCCCGGTCGAGACGGACGAAGACGGCAACCCCGTGGTCCCGTACTTCTCCAGCCAGGCGGAGGCCCAGATGGCGTTCGACGCCGGCAACCTGGACCTGAATGCGACCGCGCGCATCCGCTTCGCCGACGGCACCGTGCCCCCCGAGGGCTGGGAAGCCCCCGAGGGTTGGGAGAGCGGCGACGAGCTGATCCTCGAGACCAGCCTTGGCCGTGCGATCTTCAACGAACTGCTGCCCACCGACTACCCGTTCGTCAACGAGGTCGTCGGCAAGAAGCAGCTCGGCAACATCGTGAACACGCTGACGCAGCGCTACCCGAACGTGCTCGTCGCGGACTGCCTCGATGCCCTCAAGTCGGCCGGCTTCCACTGGTCGACCTGGTCGGGCATCACGATTGCGTTCTCCGACATTCAGGCATCGCCGCGCAAGCGCGAGATCCTGGCCCGCTACGAGGCCAAGGCCGCTGAGATCGTCGAACAGTTCGAGACGGGTATCATCCTCGAGGAGACCCGCTACGAGGAACTCGTGAAGCTGTGGCTGCAGTGCACCGAAGAGGTCGCCGAGGACATGCGCGCGAACTTCTCCGAGCGCAACACCGTGTACCGCATGGTGAACTCGGGCGCCCGTGGTAACTGGTCGCAGGTTCAGCAGATCGCCGGTATGCGTGGCCTCGTGTCCGACCCGAAGCAGAAGCTGATCGAGCAGCCCATTAAGGCAAACTACCGCGAGGGTCTCACCGTTCTCGAGTACTTCATCGCCACGCACGGTGCCCGTAAGGGCCTGGTCGATACGGCTCTGCGTACCGCCGAGTCGGGCTACCTGACCCGTCGTCTGGTCGACGTCTCCCAGGACGTCATCGTCCGCGAGGCCGACTGTGGCACCCGCGCCGGTCTGAAGATCGACATCGCGAAGAAGAACGAGTTCGGTGAGTGGGAGGCGTCCGACACCATCGAGACGACCGCTTACGCCCGTAACCTCGCCCGCGACGCCGTGAACGAGGCCGGAGAGGTCGTCATGCCCGCGGGCACCGACCTCGGCGACGATCAGCTCGCCGAGCTGGTTGCCGCCGGCGTCTCGCAGATCGTGTGCCGTTCCGTCCTCACCTGTGAGTCTCAGGTCGGCACCTGCGCAAAGTGCTACGGCCGCTCGCTGGCCACCGGCAAGCAGGTCGACATCGGCGAGGCGGTCGGCATTATCGCCGCCCAGTCGATTGGCGAACCCGGCACACAGCTGACGATGCGTACGTTCCACACCGGTGGTGCCGCCTCCGCCGCGGACATCACGCAGGGTCTGCCCCGTGTTCAGGAGCTTTTCGAGGCGCGCAGCCCGAAGGTCGAAGCCAAGATGAACGAGGCAGCCGGTCGTGTCCACATCGACGACGAGGATCCCAGCGCTCGTAAGGTGATCATCACCCGCGACGATGGCAAGGAAGACCTGGTCATTGAGGTGTCGCGTCGCCAGAAGCTCCTCGTGTCCGAGGGCCAGCACATCGCCGCCGGCACCCCGCTGACCGAGGGCCAGCTGGACCCCAAGGAAATCCTGCGCATCATGGGCCGTAACGTGGCCCAGAAGATGCTCGTAGACGAGGTCCAGAAGGTGTACCGCGACCAGGGCGTGGGCATCCACGCCAAGCACATCGAGGTCATCGTCCGTCAGATGCTGCGCCGCGTCACCATCCTGGAGCCCGGCGACACCACGTTCATGCCCGGCGAACTCGTCGACCGCATGGCGTACCTGACGCAGAACCGCCGCGTCGCGTCCGAGGGCGGCCAGCCTGCCTCCGGCCGCCAGATGCTGATGGGTATCACGAAGGCGTCGCTGGCCACGGATTCGTGGCTGAGTGCCGCGTCCTTCCAGGAGACCACCAAGGTCCTGACCGAGGCCGCCATGAACGGCAAGTCGGACTCCCTGGTGGGCCTCAAGGAGAACGTCATCCTCGGTAAGCTCATCCCGGCTGGCACCGGTCTGTCGCGCTACAACGACGTCATCGTCGAGCCGACGGCTGAGGCCATGGCGAACTCGAACTACACCGAGGCCGACTTCGGCGACGGCTCCGTGTCCGAGGACTTCCTCGACGCGCTGGGTGCCATCGACTTCGGCATGAACTTCCGCGAGTAATCCGGTTTCGTGACCGCTTGGGACCCCGGCCTCGTCCGTACACACGTGACGAGGCCGGGGTCCTTTGCGTGGGCACAGTGGCGGGTGTACGGCAGGGGAAGGGCTGGTGGATGGTAGTCAAGTCCCGGGTTGTGTGGAGACTTGTTGAGGTCGTTTCCTTTCGTGTTGTTGCGTGTTGGTTTTCTGCTTGTTGTGTTGTGATGCCACCCGGGGTGAGCTGGGGCGTCGTGCCTGGCCCGCCTTCGTGGTGGTGGTCACCTGTTTGTCGAACCCCTCACCCGAGCCTTGGCCGCCTATTCCGCACGTGAACCCGCTCATCTGAGTGTGGGCAACCGCGCCCACGTGCGGGTTAGGGGGTCGGCGTGTGGAAGAGACGGTTGAAATGCAGGTAGCGGCTTAGCATGCGGAGACACATCGCACGAGAGTTTGGGGAGGCGTCGGAGGCGAAGGCGTACTTGTCAAGGACGAATGCTCGAGCCGTGCTACTGCGGCTGAGATCGATGCTTTCGGGATACATGTGGTTGTCGAGGCTTCGCCCACAGACGTAGAGACTCCTGAGTGACGGGAAGATGTCGAATTCCTAAAAGCGTCGCCATGCTGGATCGGAAAGAAGCCATGTCATCAGTGTCATGCCAGCGTGCGCGGATCACTCTCCAGCCCGCATTGGCCAGGTCGTGCTGGCGGCTGAGCCACTTCCCAGTGTTCTCACATACCTCCTGCTCGTTATCGCCGAACTTCGTACGACCATCAGGTTCGACAATGATCTTCAGGTCAGGAAGGACAATGTCCCCGAAATAGGTGTTGTCTCCTATGATGATCGGATACTGCGTGACGACGCGCCCCGAGTACAGGCTTTTGATAATCCATAGAACCGAGGCCTCGAAAACATTGTCACAGCCACCATCAGCTGCCTTGATGAGCGCCTGAGCGCGCAGATATCCCGAGTGGTTCGGGCATCTGCCGAGCTGAGCGAGCATGTCACGTCGGATATGCTCGCACTTTTCCCGCGAGTCCCCAAGGTTGAACCTGTCGAAACCTGACAGTGAGTGCATCACCATGCATGCTGCGACGAAAGCGTCGCGGGGTTGCTCGTTGAGGGTAAGACGAACGACGGCTTCAACCGGTGATTCGGCTTCGAGGCCGTCGATCTGCGAGATGCTCTGAGGAGCTTTGTTTCGGCAAATGACGGGAACACCGGGCACGACCGTGTGTCGGTGCTGTACTGCAGGATAGGGACGGAGCTGGAAATCAGACTTACTTGGCCACGCCTCGACACAGGAGTTGGTCGACCATGTTGGGATTCCATGGAGAAGTAATGCGCTGTTACCAGTAAAAACCAGGCGCTGCGACGACTGATAGTCGAGTGCATGCAGACGCGCGATGTTGATACTTTGCCAGATCTCCCATGGTCGTGCGTCCTGATCGCCGTGCAGGCGAACGCGATAGCCTCGTCTGATAAGGAGAATATCGGGGTCTGTAAGGATCGCGGCGCGGCTGTGCCGATGGGTTCGAAGAGTTTCAATGCTGATCATGCTCTAGATCTATCCCGGGGAAGAACAGAGTTCCAGCCGCGACGGGACACCTGTGGATAGTCATCGTGCTGGCGAGTCGCCTGTGCATAGAAGCGCGTAAAGAAGAGCCTGTGGACAGCGTGGCTGCCCTCTACTTCGTGACGTACACGCTCCGCTATTCTGAACCTCGGCCCTCTAATCCGCACGCGAACCCTCTCATCGGAGTGTGGGCAAGGGTGCCCACGTGCGGAATAGCGGGTTAACGTGCGGACAAGAGACAGGGAGTCGGCACAACATGTGAGAGCACAACGTGGCGAGAGGAAACTGTCAGCAGTGCAGATGTGAAATCTCGGCACCACAGGGATCGTTGCGGATAACAGGAAGCCTCAGCGCTGCGCATGGGAGACGACCCCAGGAAACCGGCCCCGGCCTCGTCAATGAGTGGCGAAACACAAGGCACACCCTTTGACGCCCGACGAGGTTCCCCGCTATCCTTGAGGGTGGTTCCCGCTTCTGTGGAACCTCTGTGCCCGGGCAACCGGGAGCGGGCTCCGTCCGTCGGAGCTCCGGGCGTCATCCTCTGACCCGCGTGGTTATCATGGCGCACCGGCCCCCTGCGGACACGTGTGCCCACACGGGGTTTTACGGTCGCGGAAGACTGACAATCAGGGCAGCCCCTCGAAGTGAGGGGAGGCCGCCGACGGAAAGAAACTGGAGACCCAGTGCCTACCATTCAGCAGCTCGTCCGCAAGGGACGTGTCTCGAAGCGCGCGAAGGTGAAGACCCCCGCGCTGAAGGGCTCCCCCCAGCGTCGCGGCGTGTGCACCCGCGTGTACACCACCACGCCGAAGAAGCCGAACTCGGCTCTGCGAAAGGTCGCTCGTGTGCGCCTTTCGTCCGGCATCGAAGTCACCGCGTACATCCCCGGTGAGGGTCACAACCTGCAGGAGCACTCGATCGTGCTCGTGCGCGGTGGTCGTGTGAAGGACCTGCCCGGCGTGCGTTACCGCATCGTCCGCGGTTCGCTGGACACCCAGGGTGTCCGCGGCCGTCAGCAGGCCCGTTCCCGTTACGGCGCGAAGAAGGAGAAGAAGTAATGCCTCGTAAGGGCCCCGCTCCCCGCCGCCCCCTCGTCGATGACCCGGTCTACGGCTCCAAGGTCGTGACCCAGCTGGTCAACCGCGTTCTCCTCGACGGCAAGAAGACCGTCGCCGAGCGCATCGTCTACGGCGCACTCGAGACCGTTCGCGAGCGCACTGAGCAGGAGCCCGTCTCCGTGCTCAAGCGTGCCCTCGAGAACATCCGTCCGGCCCTTGAGGTCCGCTCCCGCCGCGTCGGCGGCGCGACCTACCAGGTCCCCGTCGAGGTTCGCCCCGCGCGCGCCACGACGCTGGCCCTGCGCTGGCTGGTCGACTTCTCGCGTCAGCGTCGCGAGAAGACCATGACCGAGCGTCTCGCCAACGAGATCCTCGACGCCTCCAACGGCCTCGGTGCCGCTGTGAAGCGCCGTGAGGACATGCACAAGATGGCTGAGTCCAACCGCGCCTTCGCGCACTACCGCTGGTGATGTAAAGACGAGGCCTGGGCAACCGGGCCTCGTCTCACGCAGCAATAACACCTATCACTTCGAACGAAGGAACCACACTCGTGGCACTAGAGGTGCTGACGGATCTCAACAAGGTCCGCAACATTGGCATCATGGCTCACATCGATGCCGGCAAGACGACCGTGACGGAACGAATCCTGTTCTACACGGGCATCAACTACAAGATCGGCGAGACGCACGACGGTGCCTCGACGACCGACTGGATGGAACAGGAAAAGGAACGCGGCATCACGATTACGTCCGCCGCAGTCACCTCTTTCTGGAACGGTAACCAGATCAACATTATTGACACCCCCGGTCACGTTGACTTCACCGTTGAGGTTGAGCGCTCGCTGCGCGTCCTCGACGGCGCTGTCGCCGTGTTCGACGGCAAGGAGGGCGTCGAGCCCCAGTCCGAGACCGTGTGGCGTCAGGCCGACAAGTACGACGTCCCCCGTATCTGCTTCATCAACAAGATGGATAAGATGGGTGCCGACTTCTACTTCTCGGTTGGAACGATTAAGGATCGTCTTCACGCGACCCCGATCGTCATGCAGCTCCCGATGGGTGCCGAGAACGACTTCGTTGGCAACATCGACCTGCTGACCATGGAGGCGCTGACCTACCCGGCCAAGGACGACAAGGGCAACGACACGCTCGGCTCCCTCGTTGTGCGCGGCCCCATCCCGGAGGAGTACCAGGAGCAGGCCGAGGAGTACCGTGAGGCCCTCGTCGAGGCCGCCGCTGAGGGCTCGGACGAGCTGACCGAGGCGTACCTGGAGAACGGCGACCTGACGCTCGAGCAGATCAAGGAAGGTATCCGCCTCCTGACCATCTCCTCTCGCGCCTTCCCCGTGTACTGCGGTACCGCTCTGCGCAACATGGGTGTGCAGCCCGTCCTCGACGCCGTCGTGGACTTCCTGCCCTCGCCGCTCGACATCGGCGACGTTCGCGGCTTCCTCCCCGGCTCTGAGACCGAGGAAGAGACCGAGGTTCGTAAGCCCGACGAGAAGGAACCCTTCTCCGCTCTCGCCTTCAAGATCGCCGCGCACCCCTTCTACGGCAAGCTCACCTTCATCCGCGTGTATTCCGGCAAGGTTGAGTCCGGTTCCCAGGTCCTCAACTCGACCAAGGGTAAGAAGGAGCGCATCGGCAAGATCTTCCAGATGCACTCCAACAAGGAGAACCCCGTCGACGTGGCGCACGCTGGCCACATCTATGCGGTCATCGGCCTGAAGGATACGACCACGGGTGACACGCTTGCCGCTATCGACAAGCCGATCGTCCTCGAGTCGATGACCTTCCCCGCCCCCGTTATCCAGGTCGCCGTCGAGCCTAAGTCGAAGGCTGACCAGGAGAAGATGGGCGTTGCCATCCAGAAGCTCGCGGAAGAGGACCCGACGTTCACCGTCGAGCTTGATCCCGAGACCGGCCAGACCATCATTGGTGGTATGGGCGAGCTGCACCTCGACATCATCGTCGACCGTATGCGTCGCGAATTCAAGGTCGAGGCCAACGTGGGTAACCCGATGGTTGCCTACCGTGAGACCATCCGCAAGAAGGTCGAGAAGTACGAGTACACGCACAAGAAGCAGACCGGTGGTTCCGGCCAGTTCGCGCGTGTCATCATCGCCCTTGAACCCCTCCCCGCCGACTCCGAGGAAGAGTACATGTTCGAGGACAAGGTCACCGGTGGCCGCGTCCCGCGCGAGTACATCCCCTCGGTCGATGCGGGCATCAAGGACGCCATGCAGTCCGGCGTTCTCGCCGGTTACCCGATGGTTGACATCAAGGCCACGCTGCTCGATGGCGCCTACCACGAGGTTGACTCCTCCGAAATGGCGTTCAAGGTTGCTGGCTCGATGGCGCTGAAGGAAGCCGCCAAGAAGGCGAGCCCCGTCCTCCTCGAGCCGATCATGGCTGTCGAGGTCCGTACTCCCGAAGAGTACATGGGCGACGTCATCGGTGACCTGAACTCCCGTCGTGGCCAGATCTCCTCGATGGATGAGCAGCACGGCGTCCGCGTCGTCAAGGCTCAGGTGCCGCTGTCCGAGATGTTCGGATACGTGGGCGACCTGCGTTCTAAGACGCAGGGCCGCGCTGTCTACTCCATGGAGTTCGACAGCTACGCCGAGGTTCCGCGCGCCGTCGCGGATGAGATCGTCGGCAAGTCTCGGGGCAACTGAGTCCCACCGGGGGTTCGTGGGGGCAGGGTGACCTGCCCCTGCGAGCCGCCTCACACACAAGTAAACCCAGTAGGTCTCAAGCCCTAGGGGTGTTAAGCTGACACCTAGCCGTAGGCTGAGAATATCTACCCGAGTCCAGGAGGACACAAGTGGCGAAGGCCAAGTTTGAGCGCACCAAGCCGCACGTCAACATCGGCACGATTGGTCACGTTGACCACGGCAAGACGACGCTGACGGCAGCTATCACGAAGGTGCTGCACGACAAGTACCCCGATCTGAACGAGTACACCCCCTTCGATCAGGTCGACAACGCTCCCGAGGAGCGCGATCGTGGTATCACGATCAACGTCTCCCACGTCGAGTACCAGACCGAGAAGCGTCACTACGCTCACGTTGACGCCCCCGGCCACGCCGACTACGTCAAGAACATGATCACCGGCGCTGCCCAGATGGACGGCGCGATCCTCGTGGTCGCCGCCACCGACGGCCCCATGGCGCAGACCCGCGAGCACGTTCTGCTCGCCCGTCAGGTCGGCGTTCCCACCATCCTCATCGCCCTCAACAAGTCTGACATGGTCGATGACGAGGAAATGATGGAACTGGTCGAGGAAGAGTGCCGCGACCTGCTCGAGTCCCAGGACTTCGATCGCGACGCCCCGATCATCCAGGTTTCCGCTCTGAAGGCCCTCGAGGGTGACCCGGAGTGGGTTGCCAAGGTTGAGGAGCTCATGGACGCGGTGGATTCCTACATCCCCACCCCCGAGCGTGACATGGACAAGCCCTTCCTCATGCCGATCGAGGACGTCTTCACGATCACCGGTCGTGGCACCGTCGTCACCGGTCGTGTTGAGCGTGGCAAGCTGCCCATCAACTCCGAGGTCGAGATCCTCGGTATCCGTGAGCCCCAGAAGACCACGGTTACCGGCATCGAGATGTTCCACAAGTCCATGGACGAGGCCTGGGCTGGCGAGAACTGTGGTCTGCTCCTCCGCGGCACCAAGCGCGACGAGGTTGAGCGCGGCCAGGTTGTGGCCCGCCCCGGCTCCATCACGCCCCACACCGAGTTCGAGGGCCAGGTCTACATCCTCAAGAAGGAAGAGGGCGGCCGCCACAACCCCTTCTTCTCGAACTACCGTCCGCAGTTCTACTTCCGTACCACGGACGTGACCGGCGTCATCACCCTCCCCGAGGGCACCGACATGGTCATGCCTGGCGACACCACCGAGATCTCCGTTGAGCTGATCCAGCCCATCGCCATGGAGCCCGGCCTCGGCTTCGCTATCCGTGAGGGTGGCCGCACCGTTGGTTCCGGTCGTGTCACCAAGATCATCAAGTGAATCACCCTCTGAGTTTGTCTCAGGTCTGATTCGCTGCTGATCCAGCGGCATTGAGGGTCCCACCTCCGCAAGGAGGTGGGACCCTTCGCTATACCAGCGCGGGTGGGTGCCTTGTTCCTATGGTGTGGGTACGAGGACGGGGTGCGTGGCGCGCGGGAGGCCAGCGCAGCCACGGCCTCGTAGCGGATTGCCTCGCGTCGTGTGTTCGTCGAATCGAGCCGCCTATGGGGGGAGGGGGTAGCCAGTGGTGGAGGGCGGGGGAGTGGGCGCGAGGATGGTGCATTCGCGCACACCACCCCTTGTCACCGCAGGCCATAACGCTGATTTTCGTGACGCTGTGACGCATCCCCAGTTGCGACACGCCCGAGTGCGGGGTACGGTAGTTTCTTGGTGACGGTCAGGGCTGTATCTGCGGATTTGATCGTCGCGTGCGCCACTCTGTCGGTGGTTTCACATGCGAGAACGCCCCCTTGGGTTTGTGCCCGTGGGTGGAACTCTGACAGAATGGCACGGTTGCCCCAGCGTATCTGGGGTGGCCCATGCGTGCCATCACGTATGGGTCGGGCAATATGCCCAAGATCTTTGGACAAGACGTCGGTCCGCGCGAGGGATCGCGAGCACAACGGCTGCGACACGCCCGAGTGCGGGGACCGGCGGCGAATCTGTACGAGAAGAGGTAAGACGGCATGGCGGGACAGAAGATCCGCATCCGGCTCAAGTCGTATGACCACGAGGTCATCGACAGCTCCGCGCGCAAGATCGTGGACACCGTACAGCGTGCTGGCGCCACGGTCGTGGGCCCGGTGCCGCTGCCGACCGAGAAGAACGTGTTCGTCGTTATTCGGTCGCCCCACAAGTACAAGGACAGCCGCGAGCACTTTGAAATGCGCACGCACAAGCGGCTCATCGACATCATCGACCCGACCCCCAAGGCCGTCGACTCGCTTATGCGCCTCGACCTGCCTGCGGACGTCAACATCGAGATCAAGCTCTGAGGACATCTGCAATGACTAACAAGAAGCAGCACGCTGGCGCGCCCATCAAGGCGCTGCTCGGCCGCAAGCTCGGCATGACCCAGGTCTGGGATGCCGACGGCCACCTCGTGCCCCTGACTGTCGTGCAGGTCGGCACCAACGTCGTGACCCAGGTTCGTACCGAAGAGGTCGACGGCTACTCCGCTATTCAGCTTGGCTTCGGTGAGATTGACTCCCGTAAGGTCACCAAGCCCCTGCAGGGCCATTTCGAGAAGGCTGGGGTTGCCCCCCGCCGTCACCTCGCTGAGGTCCGCACGTCCGAGCAGGACTCTTACGAGCTCGGTCAGGAACTCGACGCCGCCACCTTCGAGGCTGGCCAGTCTGTCGACGTTTCCGGCACCACCAAGGGCAAGGGCTTTGCCGGCGTTATGAAGCGTCACGGCTTCGCCGGTGTTTCCGCCTCCCACGGTGCGCACCGCAACCACCGCAAGCCCGGTTCTATCGGCGCTTGCGCGACCCCCGGTCGCATCTTCAAGGGCCTGCGCATGGCCGGCCGCATGGGTGGCAACCGTCGTACTGTTCAGAACCTGACGATCCAGGCCGTGGACACCGAGAAGGGTCTGCTGCTCATCAGCGGCGCTATCCCGGGTCCGAAGAACGGCGTGGTCCTGGTTCGCTCCTCCGTGAAGGGTGCGTGATCATGGCTGACGATCGTAACGTTGACGTCATCGACCTCAAGGGCAAGAAGGCGGGTACCGTCGTTCTCCCCGGTTCGACCTTTGACGTCCCCACCAATATTCCGCTGATGCACCAGGTTGTCGTCGCTCAGCTTGCGGCCGCTCGTCAGGGCACGCACGCGACGAAGACCCGCGGTGATGTCGCTGGTGGCGGCAAGAAGCCGTTCCGCCAGAAGGGCACCGGTAACGCTCGCCAGGGCTCCATCCGTGCGCCTCACTTCACCGGCGGCGGCGTCGTCCACGGCCCTCAGCCGCGTGACTACGACCAGCGCACCCCCAAGAAGATGAAGCAGGGCGCGCTGCGCTCCGCTCTGTCCGACCGTGCGCGCGCCGACCGCATCCACGTTGTCACCGCCCTGTTCGAAGGTGAGAAGCCCTCGACTAAGGCTGCTTTGGCCGCCCTGCGCGCCATCGTCGAGGACCGTCAGGCTCTCGTCGTCCTCGAGCGTGGCAACGAACTGACCGCGCTGTCCCTGCGCAACGTTCCCGAGGTTCACGTCCTGTGGGCCGACCAGCTGAACACGTATGACGTCCTGGACGCCGATGACATCGTCTTCACGCAGGCCGCCCTTGAGTCCTTCCTCGGTACCAAGGAGGAGACCAAGTGAGCACGATTGAAGCGGGCAAGAACCCCCGCGACATCATCCTGAAGCCGGTCACCACCGAGAAGTCGCTCGCCCTGATGGACCTGGGCAAGTACACCTTCGAGGTTGACCCCCGCGCGAACAAGACCGAGATCAAGATTGCCCTGGAGCGCATCTTCGGCGTCAAGATCGGTTCCATCGCGACCCAGAACCGCAAGGGCAAGACCTACCGCACCCGCAACGGGATCGGTAAGCGCAAGGACGTCAAGCGTGCCATCGTCACCGTGCGTGAGGGCACCATCGACATCTTCGGCGATCAGGCCTGAGGACCGAAGGGACATTTGAACAATGGGAATTCGCAAGTACAAGCCCACGACTCCGGGCCGTCGCTTCTCGTCTGTCTCTGACTTTGTCGAGATCACGCGCGACACCCCCGAGAAGTCGCTGCTGCGCCCGCTGCACAAGACCGGTGGCCGTAACAACAACGGTCGCGTGACCTCCCGCCACCGCGGCGGCGGCCACAAGCGCCAGTACCGCGTGATTGACTTCCGTCGTCACGACAAGGACGGCGTTCCGGCGACGGTCGCTCACATCGAGTACGACCCCAACCGCACCGCTCGTATCGCTCTCCTGCACTACGCGGACGGCGAGAAGCGCTACATCCTCGCTCCGTCCGGCCTCAAGCAGGGCGATCACATCGAGGCTGGCGTTGGTGCCGACATCAAGCCAGGCAACTCGCTGCAGCTGCGCAACATCCCCCTGGGTACCGTTGTGCACGCCGTTGAACTCTACCCGGGCGGCGGCGCCAAGATCGCTCGCTCCGCTGGCACCTCCGTGCAGCTCGTCGCTAAGGAAGGCCGCTTCGCTCAGCTGCGTATGCCCTCCGGCGAGATCCGCAACGTCGAGGCCACCTGCCGCGCCACCATCGGCGAGGTCGGTAACGCTGAGCAGTCGAACATCAACTGGGGCAAGGCCGGTCGCATGCGCTGGAAGGGCAAGCGTCCGCACGTCCGTGGTGTCGTCATGAACCCGGTTGATCACCCGCACGGCGGTGGTGAAGGCCGTACGTCCGGTGGTCGTCACCCCGTGTCGCCTTGGGGCAAGCCCGAGGGCCGTACGCGTCGTCCGAAGAAGGCGTCCGATCGTCTGATCGTCCGCCGTCGCAAGACCGGCAAGAACCGCTGAGTAGGAGTCGATTGAAATGCCGCGTAGTTTGAAGAAGGGCCCGTTCGTCGATGACCACCTGCTCAAGAAGGTCGACGCCGCGAACGAATCCGGCTCGAAGAACGTCATCAAGACCTGGTCGCGTCGCTCGGTCATCACCCCGGACTTCCTGGGTCTGACCATCGCCGTCCACGACGGCCGTAAGCATGTGCCCGTTTTCGTCACCGAGTCGATGGTGGGCCACAAGCTCGGCGAGTTCGCTCCCACGCGTACTTTCCGCAGCCACGACAAGGACGATCGTAAGGGACGTCGGCGCTGAGCCGGCCCCACGGAAGAAGAGGCAGATACATGGAAGCCAAGGCGCAGGCGCGATTCATCCGCGTCACGCCCCAGAAGTCCCGCCGTGTTGTGAACGAGGTTCGCGGCAAGCGTGTTCTGGAGGCCGCCGACATTCTGCGGTTCGCCCCGCAGGCCGTCGCCACCGATGTCCGCAAGGTGCTGCTGAGCGCAGTCGCCAACTCGAAGGTCAAGGCTGAGAACGCCGGCGAGACCTTCAACGAGGCCGATCTGCTCGTGCTCGAGGCATACGTGGACGAGGGCCCGACCATGAAGCGCATCCGTCCCCGTGCTCAGGGACGCGCCGGTCGTATCCTCAAGCGCACCTCCCACATCACCATCGTGGTGGGGACCAAGGAAGACAAGAAGAAGGGAGACCGCTGATATGGGTCAGAAGGTCAACCCCCGCGGGTTCCGTCTGGGAATCACGACTGACCACCGGTCTCGCTGGTTCTCCGACTCCACCACCAAGGGACAGCGCTACGCGGACTACGTGGCCGAAGATGTCGCGATCCGCAAGTTCCTGACCGACAACCTCGAGCGCGCCGGCATCGCCGAGGTGGCAATCGAGCGTACGCGTGACCGTGTTCGTGTCGACCTGCACACCGCCCGCCCGGGTATCGTCATCGGTCGCCGTGGTGCCGAGGCCGACCGCCTGCGCGTTCAGCTTGAGAAGCTGACGGGCAAGCAGGTTCAGCTGAACATCCTCGAGGTCAAGAACCCCGACCTCGAAGCGCAGCTCGTTGCGCAGGGCATCGCTGAGCAGCTCGCTGCCCGCGTGTCCTTCCGTCGTGCGATGCGTAAGGGCATTCAGTCCGCGCAGCGCGCTGGCGCCAAGGGCATTCGTGTCCAGGTGTCCGGCCGCCTGGGTGGCGCCGAAATGTCCCGCTCCGAGTTCTACCGCGAGGGCCGCGTGCCGCTGCACACCCTCCGCGCGAACATCGACTACGGATTCCACGAGGCCCGCACGACCTTCGGTCGTATCGGCGTCAAGGTGTGGATCTACAAGGGCGACATCACCGAGCGCGAGTTCGCTCGCCAGCAGGCCGAGCAGGCCCAGCGTGGTGGACGCCGCGATGGCCGCCGTGGCCCCCGCCGCGGTGGACGCCCCAACCAGGAGACCGCTGCGCAGCAGGCCCCCCGTGAGGCTTCCGCCTCCGAGGCAGCTGCGCCCACGACCGGATCGGAGGCCTGAGCCCAATGCTCATTCCCCGTCGGACTAAGTACCGCAAGCAGCACCGTCCTCACCGCACTGGCTTCGCGTCCGGTGGCACCGAACTGGCGTTCGGCGACTACGGCATCCAGGCTCTCGAGGGTGCCTACATCACCAACCGTCAGATTGAGGCGGCTCGTATTGCCGTGACCCGTCACATCAAGCGTGGCGGTAAGGTCTGGATCAACATTTTCCCGGACCGCCCGCTGACCAAGAAGCCCGCCGAAACTCGAATGGGTTCCGGTAAGGGTGCTCCGGAGTGGTGGGTTGCCCCCGTCAAGCCCGGACGTGTCATGTTCGAGCTGGCAGGCGTCCCCGAGGAGCTCGCTCGCGAGGCCCTCAGCCGTGCCCAGCACAAGCTTCCTATCAAGACCCGTTTCGTGGTCCGAGAGGGTGGTGACATCTGATGGCAGATAAGGGTCTGACCACCGAGGCACTCGACGCCATGGACAATGCCCAGCTCACCAAGGAGCTGGAGAAGGCCAAGGCCGAGCTGTTCAACCTGCGTTTCGCGCAGGCCGTTGGCAACCTCGAGGATCACGGTCGCATGAAGACCGTGCGCCGCGACATTGCCCGGATCTACACCATCGCGCGTGAGCGGGAGCTTGGCTACCGCACCGCCCCGAGCACTGAGGAGTGAGCCTGATGGCAGAAACCACCGCTCGTAACGAGCGTAAGGTCCGTCGCGGCTACGTCGTCAGCGACAAGATGGACAAGACCGTTGTCGTCCAGATCGAGGACCGCGTCAAGCACGCCCTCTACGGCAAGGTCATGCGCAAGAACAAGAAGGTCAAGGTTCACGACGAGCACAACGAGTGCGGCGTCGGCGATCTCGTCCTCATCATGGAGACCCGCCCGCTGTCGGCCACCAAGCGCTGGCGCGTTGTGGAGATCCTCGAAAAGGCGAAGTGACCTTCGCTCACAGACCGAAATCCGTTCGGCAAGGCTCGACCGGTACAACCCGGGAGAGAACCGGCACGACGACAGGAGTCAATAGAAAATGATCCAGCAGGAGTCGCGACTGAAGGTCGCCGACAACACAGGGGCCAAGGAGATCCTGACCATCCGTGTTCTCGGTGGCTCGGGTCGGCGCTACGCGGGTATCGGCGACACGATCGTCGCCACCGTGAAGGACGCCATCCCCGGCGGCAACGTCAAGAAGGGCGAAGTCGTCAAGGCAGTGATCGTTCGCACGCGTAAGGAAACCCGCCGCCCCGACGGTTCCTACATTCGTTTCGACGAGAATGCGGCCGTCATCATCAACAACAATGGCGAGCCGCGTGGCACGCGTATCTTCGGCCCCGTGGGCCGCGAGCTGCGCGACAAGAAGTTCATGCGTATCGTCTCCCTCGCTCCGGAGGTGATCTGATCCATGGCAGCCAAGATTCGTAAGAATGACCTCGTGGAGGTCGTTCGCGGACGCACGTCCGACGAGCAGGCGCTGGCCAAGCGCAACGCCCGCCGCGCCGAGGAGGGCCTCGAGCCCTTGAAGCCCGGCGACAAGGGCAAGCAGGGCCGCGTCATCCAGGTGTTCCCGGCCGAGGGCAAGGTCCTCGTCGAGGGCATCAACCTCAAGACGCGCCACGTGCGCCAGGGCCAGCAGGGTAGCGCTGGCGGCATCGAGACCATCGAGGCCCCCATCTCGCTGTCCAAGGTCGCTCTGGTCGACCCCGAGACCAAGAAGCGCGTCCGCGTCGGTTTCCGCGAGGACACCGTTGAGCGCGGCGGCCGCACCCGCACCGTCCGAGTCCGCGTGACCCGTGGCGGCGCGAAGCGCGGCGTTGAGCAGGGCAAGGAGATCTGAGCATGGCCCCGCGTCTGAAGGAAAAGTACGTCTCCGAGATCCGCGAGGCGCTCCGTGCTGAGTTCAAGCACGAGAACGTCATGCAGGTCGGCGGACTGACGAAGATCGTCGTCAACATGGGCGTCGGCGAGGCCGCTCGCGATTCGAAGGCACTCGAGGGCGCGATCCGCGACCTCACCGCTATCACCGGCCAGAAGCCCGTGACCACCCGCGCCAAGAAGTCCATTGCGCAGTTCAAGCTGCGTGAGGGCCAGGCGATCGGTGCGCACGTCACGCTTCGCGGTGACCGCATGTGGGAGTTCCTGGACCGCCTCCTCTCGACGGCGCTTCCCCGTATCCGTGACTTCCGCGGACTGTCCTCCAAGCAGTTCGACGGTCACGGTAACTACACCTTCGGTCTCACGGAGCAGTCGATGTTCCACGAGATCGACCAGGACTCGATCGACCGAGTGCGCGGCATGGACATCACGGTTGTCACCTCGGCCACCACCGACGAAGAGGGTCGCGCCCTTCTCCGTCACCTCGGCTTCCCGTTCAAGGAGGACTGACCCATGGCCAAGACATCCCTGAAGGTCAAGGCTGCCCGCAAGCCGAAGTTCGGCGTGCGTGCCTACACCCGGTGCAACCGTTGCGGTCGTCCGCACTCGGTGTACCGCAAGTTCGGACTGTGCCGCGTGTGCCTGCGCGAGCTCGCCCACCGTGGCGAACTCCCCGGTGTCACCAAGAGCAGCTGGTAAAACGAACGTCGCAGGTCCCGGGTAACTGGAGAAACCGCGACGAGGAAGGGGAATAAACCCCCATGACAATGACAGACCCGATTGCAGACATGCTGACGCGTCTGCGCAACGCGAATCGTGCGCACCACGATACGGTCTCCATGCCGTACTCGAAGCTCAAGAACGCGATTGCGAACATCCTGGTCGAGGAAGGCTACATTGCCTCGACCACCGTCGAGGATGCCCGCGTGGGCAAGACCCTGACGATCAACCTAAAGTACGGCTCGCACCGTGAGGCTGCGATACAGGGGCTCAAGCGCGTGTCCAAGCCCGGTCTGCGCGTGTACGCCAAGTCCACCAACCTGCCCAAGGTCCGCGGCGGCCTCGGCGTGGCTATCCTGTCCACGTCCTCCGGCCTGCTCACCGACCGTCAGGCAGCCGAGAAGGGTGTGGGTGGGGAAGTCCTCGCCTACATCTGGTGATGAGGAGGCTGAACAATGTCGCGAATTGGTAAGAACCCCATCGCTATCCCCGCCGGCGTCGACGTCGTGATCGACGGCCAGAACGTGACCGTGAAGGGTCCCAAGGGCACCCTCTCTCACGTTGTTGCCGAGCCGATCACCGCGAAGATCGAGGACGGCCAGGTTGTCGTCGAGCGTCCGAACGACGAGCGCACCTCGCGTTCGCTCCACGGACTGTCCCGCACCCTGATCGCCAACATGATCGTTGGTGTGACTGAAGGCTACAAGAAGGATCTCGAGATCACGGGTACCGGTTACCGCGTGGTTGCCAAGGGCAAGGACCTTGAGTTCTCCCTGGGCTTCTCCCACACGATCACCATTACCCCGCCCGAGGGCATCGAGTTCACGATTGCGCCGAAGTCCCAGACGCTGTTCTCGGTGTCCGGTATCGACAAGCAGCTTGTCGGCGAGACTGCTGCTCGCATCCGCAAGCTGAAGAAGCCTGAACCCTACAAGGGCAAGGGCATCCACTACGTGGGCGAGACCATCCGTCGCAAGGTCGGAAAGGCTGGTAAGTGATGGCTTACTCGATCAAGGGCAAGGGCAAGTTCGTCGCTCGCAAGCGCCGTCACCTCCGCCTCCGCAAGAAGATCAACGGCACGCCCGAGCGTCCCCGTCTGGTCGTCACCCGTTCGAACCGCCACATGGTGGCTCAGGTCATCGACGATACGGTTGGCCACACCCTGGTGTCGGCTTCCGACATCGAGGCCGACGTCGCCGGTGCCGAGGGTACGAAGACCGACAAGGCTCGCAAGGTCGGCGCGCTGATCGCCGAGCGTGCGAAGGCCGCCGGTATCTCCGCCGTCGTCTTCGACCGTGGTGGTAACAAGTACGCAGGTCGCGTTGCGGCCGTTGCCGAGGCCGCCCGTGAGGGCGGACTCGAGCTGTGAACGAGCCGAAAGAAAGAGAGATCATCTGATGGCTGCACAGCAGCGAGACAGGAACGGTTCGGGCGCGGGCGAGAACAACGATCGCCGTGAGCGCCGCTCCGGCCGCGGCAACGATCGCGATAACCGCCGGAACAACGAGAACAAGAACGAGTACATCGAGCGCGTCGTTACGATCAACCGCGTGTCCAAGGTCGTGAAGGGTGGACGTCGTTTCTCCTTCACCGCTCTGGTTGTCGTGGGTGACGGCGAAGGCACGGTGGGCGTCGGCTACGGAAAGGCCAAGGAAGTTCCCCAGGCTATTTCCAAGGGCGTCGAGGAGGCGAAGAAGAACTTCTTCCGCGTCCCGATGATCCGCCGCACGATCACGCACGTGGTGCAGGGTCGCGATACCGCCGGTATCGTCCTGCTCCGACCGGCTGCTCCCGGTACCGGCGTTATCGCCGGTGGCCCGGTGCGCGCCGTCCTGGAAGCCGCGGGCGTCCACGACGTGCTCACCAAGTCGCTGGGCTCGTCCAACGCGATCAACATCGTCCATGCGACGGTTGACGCACTCAAGCAGCTCGAGCAGCCCGAGGCTGTCGCCGCTCGACGCGGCCTGCCCCTCGAGCGCGTTGCTCCCGCGTCTATGCTGCGCGCTCGCGCAGAGGGCGAGGCCGAGAAGCGCGCGGCTGCCGAGGCCGCCGAGGCCGACAAGGCCGCTGCAGGGGAGGCTAAGTGATGGCGAAGAACATCAAGATCACGCAGGTCAAGTCCTCTGCTCACGCGAAGCAGAACATGAAGGACACGCTGCGCACCCTCGGGCTGCGCAAGATCGGCCAGAGTGTCGTGCGTGAGCAGACGGAAGCCGTTCTGGGCGCCGTTCGCACCGTGCGTCACCTGGTGACCGCTGAGGAGGTCGACTGACAATGGCGGACTCCACGAAGAAGACGCAGATCGTTAAGCTGCACCACCTGCGTCCTGCCCCGGGAGCCAAGACCGCGAAGACCCGCGTGGGTCGCGGTGAGGGTTCGAAGGGTAAGACCGCTGGCCGTGGCACCAAGGGCACGAAGGCCCGTTACCAGGTTGCTGCCGGCTTCGAGGGTGGCCAGATGCCGATTCACATGCGTCTGCCGAAGCTTCGCGGCTTCAAGAATCCCTTCCGCGTTGAGTACCAGGTCGTGAACGTTGGCAAGCTCGGGGAACTCTTCCCCGAGGGCGGCAAGGTCACGGTCGAGGATCTCATCGCCAAGCACGCCGTTCGCGACTCCGCGCCCGTTAAGGTGCTCGGTTCCGGCGAACTCAGCGTGAAGCTCGAGGTTGAGGTCGACTCCTGGTCGTCCTCCGCCGAGGCGAAGATCACTGCCGCTGGCGGGTCCATCTCGGCCCGCTGAGGTCAGACGGGGGTGGTCCTGTGAAGGACCACCCCCGTTATCTTTGCCCGCTCGCGCCTGAAGAAGGTTGTCAAACGACCGCTCACGCGCGAACGTGTAGCCCCGGGCGTCCGGGGCGCACGCACGCCGAGTTTCGTTAAATACGCGGATGTGCGTTCTGTTTAATGATTGGATCTCGCCATTTCTTACCCGTGTCGGGTAAGCTAAGTCAGTCTAGGGGCTGTGCCCCGCTGCCCATTTCCCGTAGGAGGAAGCCTTGCTCGGTGCATTTGCCCAGGCGTTCCGTACCCCTGACTTGCGTCGGAAACTGCTCTTTACTCTGTTCATCATGGCCGCGTTCCGGCTCGGTTCGTTTATTCCGACGCCGGGCGTCGACTCGCAGGCTGTGCAGCGCTGTATGGCGCAGGAGTCTCAGGCGTCGCTGCTTGACCTCGTGAACCTGTTCTCGGGCGGTGCCCTGCTGCAGCTCTCGATCTTCGCGCTGGGCATTATGCCCTACATCACCGCGTCGATTATCATCCAGCTGCTGCGGGTCGTGATTCCCCGATTCGACGACCTGCACAAGGAAGGACAGACGGGACAGGCGAAGCTGACTCAGTACACGCGCTACCTGACGATCTTCCTCGGAGTCCTTCAGGCGACGACGACGATTTCGCTGGCGCGTAGCGGCCAGCTCTTCCAGTCGTGCTCGGAGCCGGTCATTCGTGACCAGACGGTGCTGACCTTCATCATGATGATCATCGTCATGATGGCCGGCACCGGCGTCATCATGTGGCTGGGCGAACTCATCACGGAGCGTGGCATCGGCAACGGCATGTCGCTCCTGATCTTCACCTCGATTGCGGCCCGTCTGCCCGAGCAGCTGCTGTCGATCGGCCAGGCCGGCAAGTGGGGTTCGGTCGCCGCTATCGTCGCGCTTCTGCTCCTCGTGGCCATCGCCGTTGTCTATGTTGAGCAGGCACAGCGCCGAATCCCGGTGCAGTACGCCAAGCGTATGATCGGTCGCCGCCAGTACGGCGGGACGACGACGTACATCCCGCTGAAGATCAACATGTCGGGCGTTATCCCCGTCATTTTTGCCTCTTCGATCCTGGCCCTGCCTCCGATGATTGCCCAGTTCGGCAAGCCTCAGGATGCGTGGGTCCAGTGGATCTCCGGCCACTTCACGCAGGGCAGCACGTTCTACCTGACGATCTACGCCCTTATGACACTCTTCTTCGCCTTCTTCTACACCGCGATTACGTTCAACCCGGACGAGGTCGCGGACAACATGAAGAAGTACGGAGGCTTTATCCCCGGGTACCGTGCGGGTCGCCCCACGGCCGAGTACCTGCACTACGTGATTAATCGAATCACGTCCGCTGGTGCCCTCTACCTGGTGATCATCGCGCTCTTGCCGTCGCTGGCTATCATCCCGCTGAAGCTGTCGAGCTCGCAGATGCCCTTCGGTGGCACGACGCTCCTCATCATCATCGGCGTTGGTCTGCAGACGGTGAAGGAAATCAACACCCAGCTGCAGCAGCATCACTACGAAGGATTCCTGAAATGACAGTCGTCATCCTCCTTGGCCCTCCCGGAGCTGGCAAGGGCACCCAGGCCTCGCGCATCGCTGAGCGCCTGGATATCCCCGCCATTTCGACGGGTGACATCTTCCGCGCGAACATGGCGGAGGGCACGGAGATCGGCAAGCAGGCGCAGGCCTACATGGACCGCGGCGAGTTCGTTCCGGACTCGGTCACGAATGCCATGGTGAAGGCCCGCCTGGCAGCCCCCGACACCGCGAAGGGCTTCCTGCTGGATGGCTACCCGCGTTCCGTGGAGCAGGCTCACGTGCTGCGCGACATGCTCCTGGATCTGGGCACGTCCATCGACGTCGTCTTGGAGATCCAGGTGGATGAAGACGAGGTCGTGGACCGTATGCTCAAGCGCGCGCAGGAGCAGCACCGCGCCGACGACACTGAGCCCGTCATGCGCCACCGCCTCGAGGTTTACCACCAGCAGACGGAGCCCGTTGCCACGTACTACGTGGACCAGGACCTGCTCGAGGTCGTGGACGGACGCGGCACCATCGACGAGGTGACGGAGCGTATCTTCGCGATCCTGGACTCGGTGGCGAAGTAGACGATGCCTCACATCGAGCTCAAGACCGTCGAGCAGCTCCGCTGGATGCGTGAGGCCGGACTGGTCGTCGCGTCTATTCATGAGGCGCTGCGGGCTGCGGTTCGCCCGGGGATTACGACCCGTGAGCTGGACGAGGTGAGCGCTCAAGCTATTGCTGACGGCGGCGGCGCGTCCAACTTCCTCGGCTACTACGGCTATCCGGCGACGGTGTGCATCTCTGTCAACGACGTCATCGTCCACGGCATCCCCGGCGACTACGAGCTGGCACCCGGTGACATCGTGTCTTTTGACTGTGGTGCCTTCATCGAACGAGGTGGCAAGCAGTGGCACGGCGACGCCGCGTTCAGCGTCATCGTCGGCGAGCAGTTCATTGAGGACGCGGACTTCGCGGCTGGCACGCGCGCCACTGGCGCAATCGCCGGAGTCGACCAGGACCTGCTCCGGGAACGTCGCGAACTCGATGCCGTGACGCGCGAGTCACTGTGGGCCGCCCTCGCGGGCCTCGCGACCGGCAAACGCATCAGCGCCGTCGGCAAGGCGGTCGAGACGGTTGTCGCCGAGAACGCCCTCATCAACGGCTGGGAGGCCGGCATCGTCGAAGAGTTCGTGGGACACGGCATCGGCACGAGGATGCACATGCCTCCGGACGTCCTCAACTACAACGTTCGCGGTATCCAGGCTCGCCTCAAGCCCGGCATGGTTCTCGCAGTCGAGCCGATGCTCACACGCGGAGACATCGCCTCGCAAACGGATGACGACGAGTGGACAGTACGCACGGTCGACGGCCGCGACGCAGCCCACTGGGAGCACTCGATTGCCATCACGGCGGACGGCGTGAGCGTCCTAACCGCACGCGATGGGGGAGTGGCAGGCCTGGCACCCTACGGTGTCACGCCAGTCTCGCTCGACTGACATCACAGACGCCTTCGGGCCCGGTACTCGGTGGAGTGCCGGGCCTGAGTCTTACAGCGACGAGGTCGTGGCTGCGTCACCGGGACTCCGGGCGCCGTCGGGTCCGCCGCCCGCTCGCCGTCCGGGTTCGCGGTGCCTTCTGGTCCTGGTGAGCCTGTCTTGGTGCCTGAGGGCGGCGGCCCGCCCGCGAGATCGCCACACGCGAGCCTGCGGCTCGGAGTGGTCGATCTCGAAGCCCGGCCAGGCCCTGCCGCCGCCCTCAGTCACCCGGGAATGCACCCTGGCCCTTCGGCACCCTCCGTACTGGCGGCGCGGGTGTGTCGTGAGCGGTCAGGCCCCAACGTGGCGGATCCACGGCCTCGGCGCAGAATAACTGTGCACACGACGGCGTGTGCGAAAAATGTGACGGATTGAACGTGAGCGAACCGACAGAGCATAGCACTATCGCCCGGGGTGTGCATGCCGTAGAGTAGTTCCTTGGGCGTATCCACATGTCATCCCTGACAGGGGTGCGCCCAGCGGCATCCGCCGCAACCTATCCGAGACATGTAGAGGATAAACGGAGGATATGGCGAAGAAAGACGGCGTCATTGAGATGGAAGGCACGGTCGTTGAGGCCTTGCCTAACGCGATGTTCCGTGTGGAACTCAAGAATGGCCACGTGGTTCTCGGCCATATTGCTGGAAAGATGCGTCAGCACTACATCCGCATCCTGCCCGAGGATCGAGTTGTCGTCGAGCTGAGCCCCTACGACCTCTCCCGAGGCCGTATCGTCTACCGCTACAAGTGACCCGACACAAACTGCCCGACGGGCAGTGGAGGTAACAACCATGAAGGTCAAGCCGAGTGTCAAGAAGATCTGTGACAAGTGCAAGGTGATTCGTCGCCACGGCAACGTCATGGTCATCTGCGACAACCCCAGGCACAAGCAGCGCCAGGGCTGAGACCCGCTGCGACCCGCGGGGCATCACGCCCCACAGCATCACTCTGAGCGCCCACCCGTGGGCGACCCTCGGTTCGGAGGCCGGGGCCGGGCTGCTCGCCCGGACTGAGCGATGACGACCTCCGATGAACAACTGGAGCAACATCACCATGGCACGTATTGCCGGCGTCGACCTCCCCCGCGAGAAGCGGCTCGAGATCGCGCTCACATACATCTACGGAGTCGGCCGCACCCGCGCGGCAGAGACCCTCGCCGCCACCGGCGTCAGCCCGGACACTCGCGTCAAGGACGCGACGGAAGAGGATCTCGTCAAGCTTCGTGACTACATTGAGGCAAACTTCAAGGTTGAGGGTGACCTCCGCCGTGAGGTTCAGGCCGACATTCGTCGCAAGATCGAAATCGGTTCGTACCAGGGCCTTCGCCACCGTCGTGGCCTGCCGGTCCACGGTCAGCGCACCAAGACCAACGCGCGTACCCGCAAGGGCCCCAAGCGCACCGTTGCAGGCAAGAAGAAGGCCAAGTAAGGCCTAGGGAAGCCCACCCCCTCGGGGTAGCTTTCCGCGACAAGAAGGAACTGAACCAGAAATGGCAGCAGCAAAGACCTCGCGCTCGGGCGGTGCCCGCAAGCCGCGTCGCAAGATTTCGAAGAACGTCACCAACGGCCACGCCTACATTAAGTCGACGTTCAACAACACCATCGTTTCCCTTACGGACCCCACCGGCGCGGTTGTCGCCTGGGCGTCCTCCGGCCAGGTTGGCTTCAAGGGTTCGCGTAAGTCCACCCCCTTCGCCGCGCAGCTCGCGGCCGAGGCGGCGGCTCGTCGCGCCCAGGAGCACGGCATGAAGAAGGTCGATGTCTTCGTCAAGGGTCCCGGCTCCGGCCGTGAGACCGCGATCCGTTCCCTCCAGGCCGCCGGCCTCGAGATCGGCTCGATCCAGGACGTCACGCCTCAGGCCTTCAACGGCACCCGCCCGCCGAAGCGCCGCCGCGGCTGACTTGTGGACGGGAGGGCGTGTCCCTCCCCACGTCTGAACCTTCGCGTTCACACTCCCTTAGCCTGCTCACGCAGGTTCCCACATCCGGTGTCATATAGCGGGCACCGGTCAGAAAGGAATAGACGTGCTCATTGCAGAGCGACCCATCCTGACCGAAGAAAAGGTCAGCGACCTGCGCTCCCGTTTCACCCTGGAGCCCCTCGAGCCCGGGTTCGGCTACACGCTGGGTAACTCCCTGCGTCGTACCCTCCTGTCCTCGATCCCGGGTGCAGCGGTGACGTCCATCCGCATCGATGGCGTCCCCCACGAGTTCCGCACGATCGAAGGTGTGAAGGAAGATGTCGCTGAGATCATCCTGAACATCAAGCAGATCGTCCTGTCCAGCGAGAATGACGAGCCTGTCGTCATGTACCTGCGCAAGGCTGGCCCCGGCGAGGTTCTCGCCGGAGACATCACGCCTCCCGCGGGTGTCGAGATCCACAACCCCGATCTGCATCTTGCCACCCTCAACGAGAAGGGCAAGCTGGAGATCGAACTGACCGTCGAACGTGGCCGCGGCTACGTCTCCGCCGCTCAGAACAAGGATCCGCAGGCCGAGATTTCCCGCATTCCGATCGACTCGATCTACTCGCCCGTCGTCAAGGTGACCTACAAGGTCGAGGCGACGCGTGTCGAGCAGCGCACCGACTTTGATCGCCTCGTCATCGACGTGGAGACCAAGCCGGCGATCACCCCGCGCGATGCCCTGGCCTCGGCCGGCAAGACGCTGGTGGAGCTGTTCGGCCTCATGCGTGAACTGAACGAGGAAGCGGAAGGCATCGAGGTGGGTCCGTCCACGACGGACGCCACCCTCGCAGCCGATCTGGCTCTCCCGATCGAGAACCTGAACCTGCAGTCGCGTTCCTACAACGCGCTGCGTCGCCGCGGCATCCTGACCGTCGGCGAGCTGGTTGCTCACTCGGAGGCCGACCTGCTCGACATCCGCAACTTCGGTACCAAGTCGATTGAAGAGATCAAGGAGTCCCTGGCGGCTCTCGGTATGACGCTGAAGGACTCGGTGATGCCGAGCTTCGGCGACTCGGAGTCCGCCGCGATCTTTTCGGACGACCAGTCCATGTGACCCCGTGCGTCCGATGGACGCATTGAATCCGTAGGAGAAACACATGCCCACCCCCAAGAAGGGTGCTCGTCTGGGCGGAAGCCCGGCACACCAGAAGCTGATTCTGTCGAACCTGGCGGCTCAGCTCATCGAACACCGCGGCCTCACGACCACGGAGGCGAAGGCCAAGATGCTGCGCCCCTACGTCGAGAAGCTGATCACCAAGGCCAAGCGCGGCGACCAGCACGCTCGCCGCACGGTCCTGAAGAAGATCCCCAACAAGGGCATCGTCGCGATCCTCTTCGAGGAACTCGTTCCCGCGATGGATTCCGAGCGCGCTGGCGGCTACACCCGCCTGATCCGCGTCGGCAACCGCAAGGGTGACAACGCCCCCCTGATGCGCATCGAGCTCGTCATGGAGAAGGTCGAAAAGAAGGCCGTCGTCAAGGCCGCCGAGAAGACGGCTGAGAAGGCCGCCGAAGCCAAGGCTGTTGCGGCCGAGGCTGAGGAAGCCGCTGAGGCTGCCGCCGAGCGCGCTGAAGAGGCTCGCGAGGAAGGCGATCTCGCCAAGGCCAACGAGGCAGAGGAAGTCGCCGAGGAGGCCGGCAAGGCTGAAGACGCCGCCGAGCAGGCCGCCGAGGAGAAGTGACGCCTGGTCACTGATCGACTCGAGTAAGGGCCGGATACCCCGCGAGGGGTATCCGGCCCTTGCCGTATCCGGTAGCCTGAAGCCATGACACGTGAGATGACGCTGGCTATTGACTGCGGCGGGGGTGGCATCAAGGGTTCTGTTGTGGATGAGCGCGGAACCATGATGGCTCCGGCACACCGCGTACCGACACCGTACCCGCTGCCCCCGGAGCTGCTCGTGGAGACCGCGGTGGGCCTCGCGAAGGAGCTGCCGCCCGCGACCCGCGTGACGATGGGCATGCCCGGCATGATCCGTCACGGCGTCGTCATTGCGACCCCTCACTACATCACCCGCGATGGGCCGCGTTCGCGCGTGCTTCCCGAGCTGGTCGAGCGCTGGGATCACTTCGACATGGGCCGCGCGATCGAGCAGGCGCTCAGCCTGCCGACGAAGGTCCTGAACGACGCCGAGGTCGCCGGCGCGGGCGCGATTACGGGCCGCGGCCTCGAAATGATCATCACCCTGGGGACCGGATTGGGCAACGCCGTCTTCGACGGCGGCCAACTGGCCCCCCACGTCGAGGTTTCCCAGGGGCCCGTGCGTTGGGGCCTGACCTACGACGACTACATCGGCGAGCATGAGCGCCTGCGCCTCGGCGACGTGCACTGGTCGCGCCGCATCCGCCGCGTCGTAGACGGCCTGCGCCCGATGTACATGTGGGATCGCCTGTACCTGGGTGGCGGTAACTCGAAGCGAATCACGGCTTCGAACCTGCGGCTCATGGGCGACGACGTCATCGTCGTCCCCAACGACGCGGGAATCATCGGTGGTGTTCGGGCGTGGGAACTGTGACACGCCGCCTGCGCCTAGACCTCGGCTACGATGGCACTGACTTTCGCGGGTGGGCCGCCCAGCCGGGCCTGCGTACCGTCCAGGGGGAGATCGAAGCGGCCCTCGCCATGGCCTCGCGTGAAGAGACGACGACGACCGTCGCCGGGCGCACCGACGCGGGCGTGCACGCGCGCCATCAGGTCTGTCACGTCGACCTCAGCGACGAGGCCTGGGCGCGGCTGACGCCCAGGGGAGGGCAGAGCGCGGAGGCGACCACGGCCTCGTTCATCGTGCGCAGACTGAACAAGATCCTCTCGGGGCGCTACGGCGAGCGTGCACGCGGGCGTGACCTGGCCGCCGCGCGCGGGACCTGCGACGTGCGCATTTTCTCGGCAGAAGTCGTCGATGCGAGTTTTGATGCGCGATTCTCCGCGCTCGGCCGCCGCTACGCCTACCGCGTGTCGGATCACCCCGAGCCGCTCGGGCGCTGGGATCGACTGTGGGTCGAGGATCCACTGGACGAGGCGGCCATGAACGAGGCCGGGGCGCGCCTCCTCGGGGAACACGACTTCCTCGGGTTCTGCCGTCCGCGCGAGGGTGCAACGACGATTCGTACCCTGCGGACCCTGCGCGCCGAACGAGACGCCGAGGGGTCCCTCGTCTTCCGTGTTGAGGCCGACGCTTTTTGCCACTCGATGGTCCGTTCCCTCGTCGGTGCCCTCCTCCTCGTGGGGCAGGGGGTACGTGACACCGACTACCCGGCGCAGATTCTGCGCGCCCGCTCCCGTGCGGACGCCGCACCCATCGCGCCGGCCCATGGCCTTACCCTCGAAGGCGTTGACTACCCCGAGCCTTCCCAGTGGGCCGCGCGCGCCAAGCAGGCCCGGGCCAGGCGCGATGCATGCTGCGGTGATAAGTGCTGAGGAATGTGACACAGTGTCCGTCGCGCTTTGACCGTCGGCCCGCGTGCCGATAATATGGCAAGTGCTGTGCGTTGGCAGAGTACCTAGTGTCTCCCACTCGCTAGGAGCGCTCGCTGACGCCTCGCGCGAACCGTTTCATCGTGGATGCCCCCGGAAAAACCGGCGCGGCGTCCCATGACCAAACAAGAATTGAAGGTTACGCCCGTGCGCACCTATTCACCCAAGCCTGGGGACGCGGACAAGAAGTGGTACGTCATTGACGCCACCGACGTCGTCCTCGGTCGTCTGGCAGCTCAGACCGCTGCCCTCCTCCGTGGGAAGCACAAGCCGACGTTCGCCCCTCACATGGACATGGGCGACTACGTCATCATCATCAACGCGGACAAGGTTGCCCTCACCGGCAAGAAGCTGGACCAGAAGATGGCGTACCGCCACTCCGGACGTCCCGGCGGCCTGACCGCGACCGCTTACCGTGACTTCCTCGCCGCGACGCCCGAGCGCGCCGTCGAGAAGGCCGTTAAGGGCATGCTTCCCCACAACTCCCTCGGCCGCGCGCAGTTCAAGAAGCTGCACGTCTACGCTGGCCCGGAGCACCCCCACGCCGGCCAGTCGCCGGTTCCCTACGAACTGACCCAGGTGGCTCAGTGACCTTTGGTCACTGAACGCCTTTGACCCTGAGGAGAACCGTGGCTGAGACCATCGTTTCCGCTGAGCTGGACGAGGAAGTCGTCCCCAGCTCCTACACGTCCGAGACCGAGTCGGCTCCCGCCGGCGCCGGTCAGTCCATCACTGCGCCCGGCGCGGGCCTGGGCCGCCGCAAGGAGGCCGTCGCCCGCGTTCGCCTGGTCCCCGGCTCCGGCAAGTGGACCATCAACGGTCGCACCCTCGAGGACTACTTCCCCAACAAGCTGCACCAGCAGCTGGTGAAGTCCCCCTTCGTCCTGCTCGACATTGACGGCCGCTTCGACGTCATCGCCCGCATCAATGGCGGCGGCGTCTCCGGCCAGGCCGGTGCCCTGCGCCTCGGCGTGTCGCGCGCCCTCAACGAGATCGACCGCGACGCTAACCGTCCGGCCCTCAAGAAGGCTGGCTTCCTGACCCGCGATGCCCGCGCCACCGAGCGTAAGAAGGCAGGCCTCAAGAAGGCCCGCAAGGCTTCGCAGTTCTCGAAGCGCTGATTTCATTCAGCATCTTTTCTGTTGGTCGCGCCCCGCTCCTGCGGGGCGCGACTTTCGTCTCCCGTCAACCCTGCCCAGGATGTGAGCGCTGACGCAGTTATGGCCCCGGCCTCGTACAAGGTGACGGGCGCAGTAGCGGTACGCTTAGACCAGTCGTTTGACCCACTGAACGGAGATACTATGCCCAGAATGTTCGGCACGGATGGCGTGCGAGGACTGGCAAACGTTGACATCACCGCGGACCTCGCGCTACAGCTCGGCGAGGCCGCTGCCCGCCAGTTCGGTTGTGATCGGCGCGCGGATGGTTCCAAGCCCCGCGCGATCATCGGTCGTGACACGCGTATTTCGGGGGAATTCCTGGATCATGCCCTCGCTGCGGGCCTTGCCAGCGCCGGCATGGACGTCACGCGCATCGGCGTCGTGACCACCCCGACCGTCGCCCACCTGACGGCCACGGAAGACACCGTGGACCTGGGCGTCATGATTTCCGCGTCTCACAACCCCATGCCCGACAACGGCATCAAGTTCTTCGCGCACGGCGGCTACAAGCTGGCGGACGCGGTCGAGGATCAGATCGAGGCGCTTGTGAACACTGAGTGGGAACGTCCTACCGGCGACGGCGTCGGTGAGGTCAATGCGGACCATGCGTGGGCCCGCGAATCCTACATCGCGCACCTGATCGAGGCGACAGGCACCGATCTGCGCGGCATGAAGATCGCGATCGACTGCGCGAATGGTGCCGCCTACGAGTTCGGGCCAGCCGTGTTCCGTGAACTCGGTGCCGATATCACGGTCATCAACGCCGAGCCGGACGGCCGCAACATTAACCGCAACGCTGGTTCGACGCACCCCGAAGGCCTGCAGGCCGCTGTCGTCGAGGCCGGTTGTGATTTCGGTGTCGCCTATGACGGCGACGCGGACCGCTGCCTGGCCGTTGACCGTGAGGGCAACCTCATCGATGGCGATAAGATCATGGGCGCGCTGGCCGTCAATGCCCGCGACCGCGGCGCTCTCGCCAACGACACACTCGTTGTGACCGTCATGAGTAACCTCGGCCTGATCCTCGCCATGCGTGAGGTCGGTATCAAGACCGTACAGACCGGCGTCGGTGACCGCTACGTCCTTGAGGAAATGTTGGCCTCCGGCTACTCCCTGGGAGGCGAGCAGTCCGGTCACATCATTGCCCGCGACCATGCAACGACTGGCGACGGCATTCTCTCTTCGCTGCTCATCTCGCGCATGGTGAAGGAATCCGGCCGCTCCCTGGCCGACCTGACCTCTTTCGTTCAGCGCCTGCCGCAGACCCTCATCAACGTGGGCGGCGTGGATCGCGCGGCCGCTTCCACGAACCAGGCCGTTGCGGACGCTGTGGCCGCCGCCGAGGCGCGCCTGGGCGACACCGGCCGCGTTCTTCTGCGCCCCTCGGGCACCGAGCCCCTCGTGCGCGTCATGGTCGAGGCTGCCACCCAGGAGGAGGCCGACTCCGTGGCCTCTTCGCTGGCGGACGTCGTGAAGGAACACCTGGCGCTGTGAACGCCTGAAATACGTACGCGGAGGGCGGGCACCGGTTGGTGCCCGCCCTCTTTCTTTCTTCGGTCCTCACATATGTGGGACGCTGAGGAGGTTTTTGCCTGCCGTAGGCCGGGGAAGGTGCCAACGGCAGGCGGCCTCCTCACGGCGGTGTCAGATCTTGGCGGCCTCGATCCACTCCAGCGGGATGCGTGTGAAATACAGGCCCTGCATCTCGCGCTCCCACAGAAGGCCCAGTGCTCCGTCGGGCAGGATCGTCATGCACTGGTAGACGTAGTGCGCCGGGTTAAAGGTGCGCGACGCGATCCAGGTGCGGCCCCCGTCTTCCGACAGGCGCAGGACACCACGGCCTCGATACGGCCGCATCTGTGAGGCGTTGGCGAAAACGACCCGCTCAGGGCAGTCCTCCGTCGGCCAGGGCACGGCGTTGGGCTGGCAGAAGATCTCCGTGATCTCGCGCGCAAAATACACGTCGCCCCAGGTCTCGCCTCCGTCCGTGCTGACGGTTGCGGCCACCTTTCCGCTCGGATGCTGGTTACGCATGAGCATGAGGAGCGAACCGTCGGCGCGCTCGATGAGCGTGGCCTCGTGCGTCGCCGCGGCCTCGGTGTCGAGCGTGCGCGAGTCAATCCGGCGGCCTTCGAAGATACGCCCGTCGTTGGGAGACTTGCCGCGCTTCCACGTGGCACCCCCATCGTCAGAGTAGACGACGGACGCGGAGAAGTGACGCTTGTGGTCGCCGTTGTAGTAGATCGGGATCACGAGGCGTCCGCTGCGCAGCTGCACGCCCGTGCCCGGGGAGGTCCCGCAGAAGGACATCCACTCTTCCTTCACGTCCTGGTTCAGGTTGAAAGGCCCCTCCCAGGTCTCGCCGTCGTCGTCGGAGTAGACCATCTGCAGGTAGCAGGTGCGCTTGGTCAGCAGCGTCTGGTTCGGGTCCTCGCCGTCGGCCAGGAAGACGTTGCCGCCGGGCTTTTCCTCCCCACCCTCGGTGACGGTGACGTCACCGCGCTCCGAGACCTTGAACGGTGTCTCGTGTCCGTGTGCGTCCGTGATGGCTCCGTCCTCCATCCACGTGTAGGTCGCGCCCTCGGCGTCGTGCAGGATGTAGCGGCCCTTCTCGTCAACGCCGAGGCCGGCCTCGGCGTTCGGCTGACCGATGCCTCCCGGGAAGTGGTCGATGAGGACGACGAGGCGTCCGTTTCGGCGATCTTGGACGACGCAGGAGTCGATGACGGACGCGCCTGTTGCCCCGTGACCGGGGTAGGTGATGACTGTCTGGAGATCGCCCCACGTGTGCCCGCCGTCGAAGGAGCGGCGGACCGTGAAGTTGATCGAGTTGGGAGAGTCGTTCGCGATGGTCTCTCGCTGATCGGCTCCCGCGACGACGACCCCCGAGGCCAGGGTGATCAGCGAGGGAATGCGGTAGCTGATCGAGTCGTGAAAACCGGCGTCGAAGAGACACTGGGTGTCGAGGGGTACGACCGACGATAGCTTCTTGATCTGCGCGTCATTGAGGATCGACGAGTAGACCGCAGCGTTGCGAACCTCGCCGAAGAGGCGCGACCCGGAGGTGTCCTGCCCGATCACGACCTCGTCGAGGCCGTCGACGCCCGCGAAGAACACCTGGCCCGGAAGGTGGGCTTCGAGGTAGCCGTCCACGTAGATCTGGACCGCGCCGTGACCGACGCGCACCACGACGTCGTGCCAGTGCCCCTGGTCCCAGTGCCCATGGGCCGTAAATGTGCGCCACTGGCCCCTGCGGCCCAGGACTCGGTATTCGATGCCTTCTTCCGTCACGGACAGGTTGAGCTGCTCGCGCCCGGACCCGCCCGCGGCGAGGATCGTGCCGTGCTGTCCGGGGCCTCGTACGCGGTAGCGGGCAAACACGGTGCCCGAGGTGAGTTCGGACAGCTCGGTGACGTCGTAGTCGGACAGGTGGGCTGCGGCGAATTCAATGAGGGGAGTCGGTGCGGGGGAGAGAGCAAGGATCTCTTCTGCGGAGAGGACAGCACCGTGCTCCGCGAAGGATCGGATTTCGATGCCAGCGCCCGGGGTGAGGGTGAGTGCAGCTTCGGGGCTGCTTCCGGCGGGAGAGAGGTCTGCGCAGGTTGAGAAGCACTGGTAGCCGTCAAGGAAGATCTTGGAACCGGCGGCCGTCGCCGTGATCGCGAGGCTGTGCCAGGTCCCGTCGGTCAGGTACGCGGTGTCCTCCATGTCGAGAGCGAGGGACATGGAGGAGGTCGATCCTTCGAGGAAGAGCGCACCCGCTCGGATGAAGAGATCCCAGCCGATGCCCTCGGGGCTACGCAGGCGCAGCAGTGAGCCGTCGATGAGTGCGCGGAACTGTAAGGCCCAGGAGATTCCCGGGTGACCTGCGTCGATGCTCATGTTTGACACCTTTCTGTCAGTTGTTAGTTTCGCTTCGCATCATCACGAATTGGAGCATGTGATTGGTCACAGTTAACAAGTTGTCAGACAGATTATCATTGCGACCTTTTGTTGGCAATATGCACGTTAAGGTGAAACTTGCTGTTGGTTCTAGGATGAGAGAGAGCTAACATTATCGCAAGTTGTCTGACAACTTGCTAGTTAGACATCTGGACTCAAGCCCCTCGTTATTCGACGATGAAATTTCAGGAAGGCACTCATCATGAGTACGTCCCCCGTACAGGCGCTTCCGACAAAGCCCTGGTACCGATACCTGACCAAAGAAGACCGCAAGGCGTTCTTCGCTGCCTGGATCGGCGTGCTGCTGGACGGCTACGACTTCGTCCTCATCTCCTTTGCCCTGCCCGCGATCAAGGCAGCATTCGACCTGTCGCTCGTCCAAAGCGCATCCCTGATTTCGGCCGCGTTTATTAGCCGATGGATCGGTGGCCTCGTCCTGGGAGCCATCGGCGACCGCTACGGGCGCAAGCCGGCCATGATCCTGTCGATCTTCATGTTCGCTTTCGGATCCATCGCTTGCGCGCTCTCGCCGAACTTCTGGGTCCTCTTCGTCCTGCGACTCATCATCGGCTTCGCGATGGCCGGCGAATACTCGGCCTCCGCAGCCTACGTCATCGAGTCGTGGCCCAAGCACATGCGCAACAAGGCCTCGGGCTTCCTGCTGTCGGGCTATGCCTTCGGCGTCATCGCCGCCGCCCAGGTCGACAAGTACTTCGTGACATGGGTCGATTCGATGCACCCCGGATGGGGCTGGCGCGCCCTGTTCCTCACCGGCATCATCCCGATCGTCGTCGCGATCTACATGCGAAAGACCCTGCCCGAAGCCGCCGACTGGAGCGAAGCCAAGGAGAACGGGCACGTCGAAAAGAACGACATGCTTCAGGTGCTCTTCGGCGGGGAACGCAAGATCCTCAACTACGTCGTTGTAGCCATCGCGTTCGTCGCCCTACTCCTGATCTTCACCCAGCAGGTCGGCGGCGTCGTGGCCGTGAGCGTGCTCGGTGCCCTGTGTGCGGTCATCTTCATCTACCTCATCATCCAGTTCGACTCCAAACGCTGGATCATCGGCATCGCGATCATGCTGACGATCTTCGCCTCCTTCATGTACACGTGGCCCATCCAGGGCCTGCTCCCCACCTACCTGCGCGGGGTGGGCATGGACCAGACGGTTGTTGCCAACGTGGTGTCTTTCGCTGGCCTCGGTAACGCTGCGGCTACATCATTGCTGGCTTCGCGGGTGATAAGTTCGGCATGCGCCGCTAGTACGCCATCTCCCTGCTGCTCTCGCAGATCATCGTCTTCCCCCTGTTCATGCAGAACGGCAAGTACGTGGCGCTCGTGGCGGGCATGCTCTTCTTCCAGCAGATGTTCGGCCAGGGCGTCTCGGGCCTGCTGCCCAAGTGGGTCTCGTCCTACTTCCCGGTTGACAAGCGCGCTGCGGGTCTCGGCTTCTGCTACAACGTGGGTGCCCTCGGTGGCGCGGTTGGCCCGGTTCTCGGTGCTGCTATCGCCGCGCAGTTCTCCCTCGGCTTCGCCCTGGCGATCCTGTCCTTCGGTTTTGCCGCGGTCGTCATGGTGTCGATCGGTGCGAACGTGCCGCGCCTGCTTCAAAAGAAGATTGGGCCGCAGTATGTTCGTCCTGAAGACGGTAACGATGAGATCATCAAGGAAGGCTGATCATCATGGCACGTCCATTCATCATTGGCGCCTACGCGTCGCACCCGGCACCTGAACTCGAGGCGGACTACTACCAGCTCCTCGCCGACCAGCCGTGGGTCTCCGGTGTCGAGATTCCCTACCCCGGGCAGCTCGCAACACAGCTCGACGTGCTGGCCAGCCACCTGTCGCCGCATTGGGATTTCAACACCATCACGGCGATCCCCGGCACGATGCAGAACGTCTGGAAGGATGAGACCTTCGGTCTGGCCTCGCCCGACGAGGCGGGACGCGAGGCGGCCCTCGCCTTTACCCGACGCCTCTGCGACGACCTCGACGACCTGTGCGACAAGGCGGGTCGCCTACTGGTCGGGCGGGTGCAGCTGCACTCGGCACCCACGCGTCTGGCGAACGCCGACGCATTCAAGCGTTCTCTCGAGGACGTCCTGGGTTGGGATTGGTGCGGCGCGACGCTCGTTGTTGAGCACTGCGACGCGTACATCCCCGAGCAGAACCCCGAGAAGGGCTTCCTGTCTCTCGCGGATGAGATCGACATCGTCGCCGAGCTTGGCATCGGCATTCACCTCAACTGGGGCCGCTCCGCCGTGGAGGGGCGCAGCGCGGAGACTGCCTTCGAGCATGTTCGCGAGGCCGGGGAACGCGGGGTGCTTGATGGCATCGTATTCTCGGGTGCCGGGCCGGAGGAAACTCAATACGGCTACTCCTGGATCGACGGGCACCTGCCCGCCCAGGCCGACGAGCCGACCTCTCTCATGGACGCCGAACAGATCGGACGCTGCGCGCAGGCAGCGATCGCGCGCGGTGTCGAGTACCTCGGTGCGAAGGTCTGCGTCCCCAAGGACGCCTCCCTCGAACAGCGCCTCGCGATGCTGACGGGGATCTACAGGGCCTGCCACCTCCAGGGGTGACGGTTAACCGGGCCATGGCCTCATCGTTTGTGAGTGTGACGAGGCCGTGGCCCGGTTCGGCCTTCATGGTGGCAGTGTGCTGACGGGTGCTGGTCTCGCGCAGTTGTCGCGGGCCGCCCGCAGGCGTCACATGTTCGAGGGATAGAAGCGGGTGCGGAATCCCTCGAAGAAGTTCATGTTTTTCACGGCGAGTTCCACGAGACGATCCGCGTCCAGATCCGGCGTTGTGAAAAGTTCCTGCACGTCGGGGTGGTCGCTTCGCGTGATGGTACCGAAGGAGCCGTCGGGCGAGCAGTAGAACAGGTCCTTGCTGAGCGTGTGAGCGGGCGTGGACCGGAGGCGCCGCATGAAGTCGATGCGGAGGTAGTCGAGGAGGCGGAGGTACTGCTCGGTGATGACGGTCGGGTCGGCGGGTGCGTAGAAGAGGACGGAACGATCAGGGATCGCGAACAAGAGTCCGTGGGGCGCATCGATGCGGAGCGTGGAGACCAGGGAAGCAATGTGCGCGGCCTTCGATGCGATGAAGAGTGATTCCCCAGCGATTCCCGTGAAGGGGCCGCAGGCGGTGTGCTCGTCGATGGCTTCGTTGTCGGTGTTGATCTGCCCCCAGTGGTAGAGCTCGTCGAGGCTCAGGGGGTACTTGTCGAGGTGCTCGTTGGTGACGGTTGTGACGGTGTTAGGAAAGTCGAGGCACAGGGCTAGGACGAGGCCACCGGGGAAGGGGCGCGCGTAGCTGAGGTGGGGGTCGGCGGCCAGGTCCGCCGGAATGATGCGGGTGCGTACGCGTTGGCGTAGCTCGTCGGGGTCGGTGATGGACTGTTCGGCGATGCGGCCGGACTCCATGATGAACGCCACCCATCGCTCGATTCTGACCTCGTGCTTGGAGGGATCCGTCTGGGCGAGTTCGTCGATGAGGTTCTCCACGTTGATGCGCCTCCACCCGTCGATTTCCAGGTGGGTGCTACCCGTGTGCTCGTCCGTGTGGGACGTCGCGGAAATCCCCGCGTCGTGTAGCCGTCGCAGGAGGAAAGGCAGGGCGCGTTCGGTGAGCTCGTGGCGGTCCATGGGTTGATTCTACGGGGATAGTCGGGGGAATTTAGAACGAGGCCTGGGTACTTTCGCGGTGCCGCGCGCGGAGTGCGGTCGCCTAGTGGGAGAAGAAACGTTGCTCGAAGGCGGGGGAGGGGGAGAGGTATGTGCGTGTGCTGACGTGGTAGTCGGCGGAGCTTCGCGGAAATGCCGCCGGGGTCGGCGGGCGCGTTAGCGCCGTCGGGCGACCGATGCCCGCCATACCGGGCGCGTGGGGATCGTGGCCACGGGGATCGTCTGGGACGAGGCCTGGGTGGCTTCCTCGGTGACGGCCAGGGAGGCGGGGAGGAGGGAAGCAGTGGGCGGGCGTCCTTCGATGACGTTGATGATGGAGGCGACGGCTGCTGACGTCATGTCTGTGAGGGGCCAGTCGACGGTGGTCAGCCCCAGGGCCTCGGCACTGCGGTGGTCCTGGTTGCCGAATCCGAGGATGGACAGGTCGGCGGGGACTGACAGGTCGAGGTCGGCGGCGGCCTGGAAGACGCCGGGTGCCTGCGAGTCGTCGGCAACGGCGATGAGAGAGATGTCGGGGTTCTCGGTCAGGAGGCGAAGGGTGGCCTGGTAGGCGGTGGCGGGTTCCCAGTCGGGCAGGGAATAGAAGGTGAAGTTGGTGCCGAAGGCGCGTGCGATGGGGTGTTGGCGAGCGTGGTTGGTGTTGGGGCCGGCGAGGAAGACGGCCCGGCCCGAGCCGATGCCGGTGTTCGGGTCGACGAGGGCGCAGGAGGAGATGATGTCGTGGACGCCTGCGCCTTCGTCGATGCGGATGAGGGAGGACTCGGAGCCGGTGGGGTCGGCCTCGATCATGGACATCGCGACGACGGGGATCCCGAGGTTCGTGAGGAGGCGTGAGGTGAAGGCCTCAGCTGACGTGGTCTCGCGGATGATGCCGGCCAGTTGAGTGTCGCCCAGGACCCCGCGGATGACTTCGGCGTCGGAGGCGCCGTCGCCAGCCTGGAAGAGGGGGAGGAGGAGGTAGCCACGGCGCTGGATGTCGATCATCGCGGTCGTGAGAACCGTGTGGACGACGGGCACGAAGGGGTCGTCGGGCAGTTCGGCCATGAGGAGCGCGATGAGGTGGGATTTGCCGCGGCGCAGCGAACGTGCGGCGGCATTGGGGATGTAGTTGAGGTCTTGGGCGGCCTGTTTGACGCGATCAATGGTCGCGGGAGCGATCTTGACATCACGGCCGCGACCGTTGAGGACGAGTGAAACAGTGGAGGGTGCGACGCCTGCTGCGCGGGCGACATCGGCCCGGGTTGCGCGCTCCATGACGGACTCCCAATCCTCGTATGTGTTCGAAGAAACACAATAACTATAACGTGTTAGTCTTATAGGTGACGATCGGAGTTTCGACGATGACATCCGAAAGGCACGCAGACGTGAAATCGATACTACCTTCCTATGCCCCCGGTGCGGGAGCGCTCCTGCCGCCGCGCGCGCATCTGGCCGATGATCCCGGCGTTCTGAGCCTCGACGGTACCTGGTCCTTCGTCTACCACCGCACCGACCCGACTCCCTGGGCGAATGTTGAAGAACCCGGGGATGAGCCAGCCGTCGGCGACGACGCGGACACGATCGACGTGCCTAGTCACTGGGTGCTGCGAGGCAACGGGCGTTACGGCCGCCCCGCCTACACGAACGTTGACTTCCCCTTCCCGGTCGACCCGCCCTACCCGCCCGAGGTGAACCCCGTCGGCGACTACCACCGCACCTTCGAGCTGCCCGACGGGTGGGAGGACGACCTGGTCGCCCTGCGCTTCGACGGCGTCGAAAGCCAGGCGAGCGTGTGGGTCAACGGCGCGTGGGTGGGCATGGTCCGCGGTTCGCGCCTCGCCCACGAGTTTGACATCACCGACCGCGTGCACCCCGGAGAGAATACGATCACCGTGCGCGTCCACCAGTTCAGCCCCGGGAGCTACCTGGAAGATCAGGACCAGTGGTGGCTACCCGGCATCTTCCGATCCGTCAGTCTGCGCCGCCTCGCCCCAGGCAGCATCGAAGACCTCTGGATCGACACCGACTACGAGGCCGGGGTCGGGTATGCGACCGTCGAGGCCCGGGTGCTCGGCGCCCGCGAGGCCTCCCTGGTCGGTCGCCTCGCAATCGACGGCCTCGGCACCTGCCTGCTCGCCCTCGAGAAAGGCGACGACGGGCGCTACCGCTCCGACCGCCTCCAGGTGGGAGACGTGCGCCCGTGGAACCCGGAGGACCCCGCCCTCTACGAGGCGCGCGTGAGCATCAATGGGGGAGACGGCCTCGTCGATGGGGAGAGACGCCTGCGCATCGGATTTAGGCGCGTCTCCATCGAGGACGGCGTCCTGGCGGCCAACGGGAAGCCCCTGCGCCTCAACGGCGTCAACCGCCACGAGGTGCGCGCCGACGAGGGCCGCGTCTTTGACGAGGAGTGGGCGCGCGCCGACCTGGCGCTCATGAAGTCCATGGGCATTAACGCGATCCGCACCTCCCACTACCCGCCGCACCCGCGTCTGCTGGTCCTGGCCGATGAGATCGGGCTGTGGGTCATGCTCGAAGGAGACATCGAGACGCACGGCTTCGAGGGGTCGGGGGAGTGGATCGACAACCCCTCCGACGACCCGCGCTGGGCCGACGCCTACCTGGACCGCACGATGCGCGCGTTCGAGCGCGACAAGAACCACCCCTCGATCATGAGCTGGAGCCTGGGCAACGAGTCGGGTACCGGGGCGAACCTGGCCGCTTGCGCGCGCTGGATCCACGAGCGCACGGGTGGGCGAGCCCTTGTCCACTACGAGGGCGACCATGCCCTGGAATACACGGATATTTACTCGCGCATGTACCCGACGCTCGAGGAGGTCGCCGCCGTCCTTGACGATAGCGATCTCCACGCAGAGGTCGCCGTGCCCACGCACGTGGCAGCGCAGGTCGACGACGCGGCGCGCGAACGCATCCGCCGCGCCCCCTACCTCATGTGCGAATACCTGCACGCCATGGGAACCGGCCCCGCGGGCGCGCTCGGCTACGCCGCGCAGATGAGCCATCCCCGCCACGCCGGCGGATTCGTCTGGGAATGGCGCGACCATGCCCTGTGGCGCACCCTGCCGGACGGACGCCGCGCCCTGTCCTACGGCGGTGACTTCGGAGAGGAGGTCCACGACGGCAACTTCGTGTGCGACGGACTCGTCGACGCCCTGTCTCGCCCCTACGCGGGCACCTGGGCGTGGGTGGCGGCGATGGCCCCCGACGCTCCCGCGCTTGCCCACGCGATTGCGGAAGCCGACTCCGGCTCGGTGGGGGAGCGGGATCGCCTGCGCGCGCTCGCGGACGCTTTACTCTTCCCCTGCGTTGACGAGGTCAACTCACCCTATGCTCTCGACGAAAGCGGGCGCGTGGCGCGGATCGGCGACATGCCCGTGCGTATTGACCTCAGCGTGTTCCGCGCGCCCACAGACAATGACCGAGGCCGCGGTCCCATCGACTACTGGGGTGTCGACGCCACGGACCTGGGACCCCTGGGCGTCGGGCGCGGTGAAGCTGGAACCTCGCACGCCATGCGCTGGGAGCGCGCGCGCCTGCACCTGCTGCGCCGGCGCCTCGTCTCTATCGAAGAGGACGGGGTCGTTCGCCGCGTCGTCGAACGCTGGGCACCACCGGCAGCCCAGTTCGGTGTCACTCTCACCTGGGAATACGCGCCCGTGCGCCTCGGTGGGGAGGGACCGAACGCGCTGTCCGTCTCCCTGCGCGTCGTGCCCTACGGCACTTGGCTGCCCCGCGTCCCGCGTCTCGGCCTGCGCCTCGAGCTGCCGGGATCCACGTGGCACGCCACCTGGCTGGGGGACACCATGATCGGATACGCCGACATGAGCGTGCCGGGCGCTCGCGGTTGCGGCAGCGGCGATGCTTGCGACCTGTGGGATGTGTGCGTGCGTCCCCAGGAAGGCGGGCATCGCCAGGGCCTTGAGGCCCTCTCCCTTCGTGGCGAGGCCGGGGAGTTCCTCATCCTCCCCGCCTCGCCCCTGGGATGGAGCGTCAGCCGGTGGAGCGAGCGCGAACTGGCCCAGGCCTCGCACTGGGAGGACCTGCCCGACTCGGAGCGCCTGTTTCTGTGGCTCGACGTCTTCCAGGACGGCATCGGGACCCGCTCGTGCGGCCCCGATGCGCGGCCCGAAGTTGCCGGGCGCATGCGCGACGTTGACGTCCGTGTGGTGATTGCCCAGGTTAGGGGTGATTAAGCCTGTGCCGCGTATGTTGCGTCTTGATAACGATACGACAGCGTTCTGACAAATGATGCGTAGCACACACGAAGTCGCTATGATTCATACATCAACTAACACGAGATAGTTAGTGACTCGATCCCATCGATCGACCAACAAAAACGGACCAATGGAGGTTTCGCATGTTGAAGAAGAAGATGGCCGCCGGCATCGTTGCCCTTGCCATGTTTAGCACCCTCGGCCTTGCCGCCTGCGACAGTGGCGGCTCCGGTGGCGGTGGATCCGCCTCCGGTTCCATCCCAGCACCCGACGTCGCCTGTGACGTTCCCGCTGGGAACATCGACGGCTCAGCAATCGACACCTCGAAGGTGGAAGGCGAGATCACCTTCCAGACCCAGGGCCTACAGAATGATTTCGGCGACTTCTTCAAGGCCAAGATCAAGGAATTCGAGGACGCCAACCCCGGCGTCACAATCAACTGGACCGACCAGGGCGGCGGTGCCGAGTTCGACCAGACCATCACGGCCCAGGCCTCGAACTGCAAGATGGCGGACGTCGTCAACGTTCCCTCCTCCACGATCCTCGCGCTGTCCAAATCCAACCTCCTCATGGACTACGACGTGAAGGCCCCCGGCATCGGCGACAAGTTCGTGCCATCCATTTGGGATTCCACCGCCCTGGGTGCGGGTGGCCACAACACGGCGCTGCCCTGGTACTTCGGCCCCTACATCACCACCTACAACAAGGAAGTCTTCAAGCGCGCTGGTCTCGACGAGAACAAGCCGCCCGCAACGATGGACGAACTCTTCGACGCCGCAGCCAAGGTAGGGGCCGACGGGCAGGGTGACTACGGCATCTACGGCTCACCCGAGTGGTACATGGTCGCTCAGCTGCACGGCATGGGCGTCACCCTCCTCAACGAGGATAAGACCGCCTTCAACTTCGCCGACAATGAGGCTGCGATCAACTACGTCACCAAGCTTTCCGACCTCTACGCTGCCGGTGCCATTCCGAAGGACTCCCTGACCGGTGAACCCGACCCGGGTAAGGCCTACACCGACGGTAACCTTGCCTTCGGTACCCCCAACGCCTCGTTCCTGAAGTCGGTCAAGAGCAACAACGCGACCGTCTACGAGAACACCGGCGTTGGTCCCTTCCCGACCAACCCCGGCATCAAGCCCGTCTTCGAGGGACAGTACATCGGAGTCTCGGTCACAACCAAGAACGCTCCGCTGGCCATGAAGTTTGCCGAGTGGATCACCAACGCCGAGAACGAGTACGCCTGGACGCACGACGGCGGCGCGATCATCTTCCCCGCGGCCACCGATGCTCTGGACAAGCTCGTCGCCAACCCGCCGGAGATCGCTGACGACCCGGTCTTCAAGGCCGCCTACGAGGAAGCCGCGAAGGCCGCCAAGGACGCCGAGGCCTACACCGACGTCTTCTACGCGACTGGCGCCGTGAAGGATGCCCTCATCGAGAACGTCAACAAGGCTATCCGCGGCGAGGTTGATCCCAAGACCGCCCTCAAGACCGCGCAGGATCAGATGAACGAGAAGCTCAAGGCTCTCGACGACTGATTGAACGCGGGGGGTCGAGGCCAGGCCTCGACCCCCGACGCACCCCTCACCTCGCGCAACGCCGCAGGCTCACGGTCGCGCGCCCCTCATGAAGGACACTGGTATGCCGATACGTACGAGCGCGCAGTCGCGCTCCCTCAATGGCGCCGCCCGATTCCGCCCCGGCTGGGTTCCCTGGCTGTGGGTCACCCTGCCGGTCCTCGCCATCATCTCGTTCTACATCTATCCCTTTATAACGACCGTCTACGTGTCGTTCACGAAGACAAAACCGATGGGGCGAATCGGCCGCTTCGTTGGAATCGACAACTACGCGGCCGTCCTGGGGGACGCAGAGTTCTGGGAAGCCCTGAGGAACTCCCTCATCTACGCGGTGTGCGTCGTGCCGCTCATGGTGCTCCTGCCCCTGCTGCTGGCCCTCCTCGTCAAGTCGCACGTGCCCGGCATCGGCTTCTTCCGGGCCCTCTACTACCTGCCGGCCATCTCCTCCCTGGTCGTCATCTCGCTCGCGTGGCGCTACCTGCTGGACCAGCGCGGACCCATCAACAACATGCTGGCATCTTGGGGACTCGACCCGATTCCATTCCTGTCGAATCAGTGGCTGATTCTCTTCTGCGCCATGCTCATCACTCTGTGGCAGGGCCTGCCCTACTACATGATCCTGTACTTGTCGGCCCTCGCCAACGTTGATAAGTCACTGTACGAGGCCGCTGAACTCGACGGCGCCGGGCCGATCCGTCGTTTCCTGACCGTCACCGTTCCGGGCGTCAAGGTCATGATGTTCCTCGTCGCCACGCTGACGACGATCGGCTGCCTGAAGATCTTTACCGAGGTCTACCTGCTGGGTGGCTCCGCCTCGCCCACGAAGACCCTCACGATGTATATCCGAGACCGAATCGTCGACCCGACCTTCGGGTCGCTGGGACAGGGCGATGCCGCGTCGGTGTGCCTATTCCTCATCACCTTCGGCTTCATCATCGCTTCGCAGAGCCTGCAGAGGAAGGCTGAAGACTCATGAGCACCGCAACTTCGAGCACCGCGACCTTCGGTGAGCGCTTCGCCGAGTGGCGCAAGGAACGCCGACTCGAGCGCCAGGGGCGCAACGTTGCCTCGCGTCAGATGCGCGGTGGCGCCCTCGTCGCCCGCTACGCCCTCCTCGTCGTCGTCGCCCTCATCCTGGTCGGCCCCCTCGTGCTGCCCCTTATGGCGGCCTTCAAGGCACCCGGCGAATCCGTCTTCGGTCAGGGCGCGACCATGCTGCCGCAGCAGTGGTCGCTGGACTCCTTCTACGTCCTCTTCGAGCGGACCAACATCCTGCTATCCATCAAGAACTCCGCGATTCTTGCGGCCCTGACTGTCTCCTCGAACGTCATCCTGTCGTGCATTGGCGGCTACATGCTGTCGAGGCGTGGGTGGACCGGGCGCACCATCATGTACTTCGTGGTCCTGTCCGCCATGATCTTCCCCTTCGAGTCGATCATGCTTTCGCTGTTCAAGATGATGGTGCAGCTGGACCTGTACAACACGCTCCCCGGCGTGTGGATGGTGGCCATGATCGGCCCGTTCCAGATCCTCATGAT